>SKRP01000326.1 GCA_007118445.1 Natronohydrobacter sp. | reverse complement strand
TCCTGCCGGGGTCACCAATATGCTGCGCCAGACACGACAGGACCGGAAGCCGCCCTGCAGCCTAATCGAACTCATCCGCGGTCTCGACACCCCAGAGATGGCGTTTCTCGGCCCATCCGCGCACCCCCTCGGTTTCCAGCCGACACCAATCGCGCTGGCATTCGCGCAACCGCGCGATCACACCACGCTCCAGAAGGGCCACATGCGGACCGCTCGGATCAGGGCGCGGAAATACCTGCGTCATGTCGGTCTGCACCAGCACGGTCCGCAACCCCGACAACAATGCGTAATGCATCCAGCCGCCCTTGCCATCGACATCCTCGACCCGCCGCCAATGCTCGAATTCCGCTGTCACCCGCAGCGGGATGTCGCGCTGTTTATACACCCAGTCGATGCGATGCGATGTATCCGGCCCGCGCCGCGCATTGCCCTCGCTGGCTTTCAGCGACACATAACGCGGCAGCGGAAGATTGGTCACAGGGCCACGGTCCGACGCCTGAGCCATGACCGGCCCCGCGCCAAGCACCACCCCGAGGGCCACCGCCCAGAAGCTTTGTCGTTTCATCTGCCTGCCTGTTCCGGTTTTCCGGAACCCTTGAAATTTTATTGCTCTTGCCTGCATCTCACGGCCGATCAATGCTTGTGGATCGCCGCAACTGCTGTCACCTTGCCCCAAAGCCTTGGATTTGCAAAGAGGTGAGACAGCGTCATGCCCACGAAACGTCTGAGTGTTGTTGTCACGCGACGCCTGCCCGATGTGGTCGAAACCCGGATGTCAGAGCTGTTCGATGTGACCCTGCGCAGCAGCGACGCGCCCATGAGCCGCGAGGAACTGGCCGACGCGGTCCGGCGCTGCGATGTGCTGGTGCCGACGATCACCGATGATATCGATGCCAGCCTGCTCGGCCAGGCTGCTGACCGTCTGAAACTGATCGCGAATTTCGGCGCGGGCGTCGATCATATCGATGTCCATACTGCCCGCCAGCGCGGGATTCTGGTGGCCAACACGCCCGGTGTCGTGACCGAGGACACCGCCGACATGACCATGGCACTGATGCTGGCCGTCACGCGCCAGATCCCGCAGGGTCTGGCCGAGATGCAGGCCGATCAATGGCGCGGCTGGTCGCCCATGGCGCATCTGGGCACACGGATCGGCGGCAAACGCTTGGGCATTCTGGGCATGGGCCGGATCGGTCAGGCGGTTGCGCGCCGCGCGCGGGCCTTCGGGATGCAGGTGCATTACCACAATCGCCGCCGCCTGCGCGAAGATGTCGAAGAGGCGCTAGAGGCGACCTGGTGGGAAAGCCTTGACCAGATGATTGCGCGGATGGATGTGATTTCGGTCAATTGCCCGCATACGCCCTCGACCTTTCATCTGCTCAATGCGCGGCGGCTGAAACTGCTCAAACCCTCGGCGGTGATCATCAACACCTCGCGCGGGGAAGTGATCGACGAGAACGCCCTGACACGCGGCCTGCGCGCGGGCGAGATCGCGGGCGCAGGGCTTGATGTCTATGAGCGCGGCCATGACATCAACCCGCGGCTGCGCGAATTGCCAAATGTCGTGCTCTTGCCGCATATGGGATCGGCCACGCTGGAGGGCCGGGTCGAGATGGGCGAGAAAGTGATCGTCAATATCAAGACTTTCGCCGATGGCCATCGCCCGCCCGATCAGGTGCTGCCCGCGATGCTATAAGACCCATCCACACCCGGCCCTCACCCGGCCCGGCGCTCAAGAAACTGCAGCACAGACCGGGCTGCGCGCAGGCCCGGCGCATCGCCCCCCTGCCCCAGCCGGGTCATTGTAACCTGCATGGCCTGACGCTGTGCGACACGCGCTGACGGGCTGGCTGACAGCGCGCGCAGATGCGCTGCGATCCGGTCAGGCTGGCACTCACGGCCCAGACATTCGGGGATGGCGCGGGTTTCGCTGACCAGATTGACCAGCGTGACCGTGTCCAGACGGATCAGGCGCTTGGCGAGAGCCCGTGTCACCGGGTTCAGATCATAGGCAATGACCATCGGTGTGGCATTGGCCGCAAGCTCCAGCGACACTGTCCCCGAAGCCGCCAGCGCCAGTTCAGCCTCGGCAAAGGCTGCGCGTTTATCCGCAGCCTCGTCAATCACGCGCGCGGGCACGGACCAGCGCGCGATCTCGGCGCGCATCTGTGCGGCGCAGGCCGCGACTGTCGGCACCAGCACGCGCACACCCTGCGGCACGACCTGCGCCAGCGCAGCCCCGAAACGCGGCGCATGACGCGCGATCTCGCCGCGCCGCGATCCGGGCAGGGCCAGCCAGATCCGGTCCGGGATGCGTGCGCGCAGGGCGGCGATCTCGGCTTGGGTCGCGCGCGGCTCGGCGACGACCGGATGGCCCACGAAATCGCAGCTCATGCCTGCGGCTTCCATATAGGGCGGCTCGAAGGGCAAGAGCGCCAGCACATGATCGACCAGCGGGGCCATTTTCGCAGCCCGCCCCGGACGCCAGGCCCAGACCGAGGGCGCGACATAATGCACCACCGGCAGACCGGGACGCGCCGCGCGGGCCAGTCGCAGCACGCGCAGGCAGAAATCCGGGCTGTCGATGGTGATGACCAGATCGGGCTTGTCATCTGCGATGGCCTGCGCAGTCTCGCGGATACGGCGGCGCAGAAGCGCAATGCGCGGCAGCACTTCGGCCAGCCCCATGACACTGAGATCGGACATCGCAAAACGCGAGGCCAGACCCTGCGCAGCCATCGCCTCGCCGCCGATGCCAGTGAATGTCACCTCTGGTTCGAGCTCCCGCAGCCCTGCCATCAGCGCGGCCCCCAGCCGGTCGCCCGACGGCTCGCCCGCGATGACAAAGACCTTCACGCGGGCCCCTCGGCCAGCAGGAACAGGCCAAACTCATCAGCGCGCGCGATCATGGCCGCGCGGTCGATCAGCAACACGCCGCCCGCTTCAAAAGCGATCCCGCGCAGCCCCGCTGCATGGGCGCGGCGCACAGTCTCGGGGCCCAGCGCGGGCAGGTCGATGCGGCGGTCCTGACCGGGTTTCGGGGCCTTGCAGAACACCCCGCCCTCGGGCAGCGCCGCGCCGTCGCTGCGCAATTGCGCCAGTTGGGACAGCATCACATCGGTTCCGGGCAGCGCTTCCAGCGCGAGGCATTGACCGCGCGCCACGACACAGCCCTGCCCCACATCCGCCGCCCCGGTCAGGCGCAGAATGTCAAAGCCGCGCGCCGCGTCCTGCCTGTCGCCGGGTTTGGAGGAATGCGCGCCCAGCAGGCCAGCATCCGCCACCAGATCGGGGCAGATATCCTGCGCGCCGACCACGTCGATCCCCCATTCGCCCATCAGCGTGATCACTTCGCGCAGGGTGCCGTCATCGCCCTGCCCCATCGCGGCCATGATGCGCGGCAGAAGCTGCATCGTCGCGGGGTCGATCAGCGCCGGGTCCAGACGCGGGCGATGCACGCCGCCCGCGAAAACCGCCTGCGTGACGCCCTGATCCTGCAAATGGTCCAGAAACGGCACCAACCGTTCCAACCGGAAGCGCAGCACATCGCCTGCCTCGCGGCTCAGACTTTCGAAGCCTTCAAGCTCGGCCAGCAGCGGGGCCTGTCCTTCGGTGCTCAGCCGCTCAGCCAGCAGCCCAGGCAGCGCGCCGCGCCCGGCGATCAGAGCGATCCGGCTCATTTCGGGCGCAGGAAGTTGCGGCCTGCCTCGCCGGTGAAGAAGCGGGCAACCTGCGCGACAGCATCCTCTGCCCCTTCATCCAGCAAAGCCTGCGCCAGATCAGACAGCGCGCCCGCGCCCGCCAGCCGCTTATAGGCCGCGCGCAAGGCCGCGATCTGCCCGCGCTCCATCCCGCGCCGCTTCAGCCCGATCAGGTTCAACCCGTGCAATTCGCCATCAGGCCCGGAAACCAGCCCGAAAGGCATCACATCATGCGTCACGCGGGTCAGCGCGCCGATCATCGCCCCCTCGCCCACGCGGATGAACTGGTGCAGCCCGGCAGAGGCCCCGACAATCACATTGCGCTCGATGGTGACATGACCCGCAACGCCTGCGAAATTCGCGAGGATCACATTATCGCCCACCTGCGCGTCATGGCCCACATGCGCGCCCGCCATGACCAGCACATTATCACCCACACAGGTCACGCCGCCGCCCTGTTCAGTGCCGCAATGCAGGGTCGCATTCTCGCGGATACGACACTTCGCGCCGACACTCAGCCGCGTGCGCTCGCCTGCATATTTCAGATCCTGCGGCACTTCGCCCACCGAGGCGAAGGAAAACACGGTCGTCCCCGGTCCAATCCCGGTCCAGCCGGTGACATGGGCATGGGGCTTGATCACAACACCCTCGCCCAAACTGACCTCGGGTCCGATCACAGCGAAAGGCCCGATCTTGCAGCCGGGGCCGATCTGCGCGCCCGGCGCGACCACGGCCATCGGGTGGATCTCGGCGCTGGGGTCGATCATGGCTGCGCTCACTCGACCACAGTCGCGTTCAGATCGATCATCGCGGCAAATTCAGCTTCGGCCGCGACCTGCCCCTCCACCTTGGCCACGCCCTCGAATTTCCAGATTTTGGTCGAACCGCGTTTCACATTCACATGCAGTTCCAGCACATCACCCGGCACCACCTTGCGCCGGAATTTGCATTTGTCGATGGACATGAAATAGACCAGCGGGGCCTTTTCGCCGAACCCCACCGACAGGCCGACCAGCACCGCCGCCGTCTGGGCCATCGCTTCGACAATCGTCACACCGGGCATGATCGGGGCACCGGGGAAATGGCCCTGAAAATGCGGCTCGTTGAAGGTCACATTCTTGATCCCTACCGCCGAAGTCCGGGCCTCGACATCGCGCACCTTGTCGATCAGCAGGAACGGATAGCGATGCGGAATGATCCGCATGATCGTGGCAAGATCGGCTTCGGTCGGAATGGTATCGGTCATCTTGGTCCTCTCAAAGCGCCAGAGCCCGGCGCAAGCTGCTCGGGCCTGATCTAGCAAGGCCGCGAATGACTGGCAAGCGCGGCCATATGCGCGGGGTTTATGGCACCGACAGTGGAAAGGGCGGCGGGCCGCCATCGCCGATGGCCTCATCCATCGCCGCGATGGCCTCGTCTGTCATATCAAGACCCGAGACACCGATGATGACCGCACGCGCATCAATCAGCACCAACCCGCCGGACCGCTCAAGCACCTCTTGCAGCACAGGGGCCGACTGGTTGAAGAAACGCCGCCGCTCGGACTCTTCGAACTGCACCAGACGCTGACGCTTCTCGGCCTGATCGCGGCGAATGGATTCGGCCTGCGCATCGAAATCCGCCGCAGCCGCGCGGAATGCCTCGACGCTCATCTCGGCACGCTCGCGGGTCAACTCGGCTTCGCGCGCGGTCAGTTCTGCCAGCAGGCGATCATTCTCTATCTCGAGCGCGCGCGAGGCGATCTCGATCTCGTCGGCGACCCGCGCACCGAATTCGGTTTCGCGAAACAGACGCTCGTCATCCACGGTGCGCAAAAGCAGGCGTGTCGCGGCGCGTGCATCCGCTGGTTCGCCCAGCGACAGCAACAACCCCCCCTGCGCCCAAAGCGGGGCCACCGGGGTGACAAGTGCCAGCGCCAGACACAGAACCGCCCCAGCAAAGCGCCACATCAGAATTGCGAAACGATCGAAAAGTCGAAATTCTGCGTCCGGTCACGATCCAGCTTGCGCACAGCGCGCGAGAAGTCAAAGCGCAGCGGGCCAAGCGGGCTGTCCCAGAACAGCGAAACGCCCAATGTGCCGCGGATATGCATCCTGTTGTAATCCACACCAGCCAGCGTCATGTTCGGCGGCGCAGCATCGACCCCCCAGACCGACCCGACATCCGCAAACAGACCACCGCTCAGCCCGTATTCCTCGGGCGTGCCGAGCGGGAACTGAACTTCGGCCTGCACCGAGAAGAACCGGGTGCCGCCCAGAACATCCTCATTGGTCGCAGCGAAATCGCGCGGACCCGCTCCGCCGGGCGCAAAGCCGCGCATGATATCGGCAAGCTGGTAGCGTTCGCGATTCCGCGACCTGCCGCTGATCATATGCAGCAAGCCAGCCCGCGCATCGCCGCGCAAGGTCACATCCTCGTTGAAGATCGACATCTCGTAGCCTGCGCGCAGCTCGGACTTGATGAAGCGACGGCTCTGATTGCCCAGACCGAAATCCTGGCTGATGCTGAAGACATAGCCCTGGGTCGGATCGATGCCGACATTGCGTGTGTCCAGCGAATAGGCATAGCCCAGCGTCCCGGTGATGGCCGTGCCCGCCTCCTGATCATCCAGAAGCCGCGCCGAGGCCAGCGGCGGGTCGTCATCTTCGACCGGGGGAACCGTATTCAGCCCGGTCAGGCGATCCAGCACCAGCCCCTGCCGCAGCCGCAGCCGCCCGAATTCACTGACCGGAAAGCCGATCGAATTGTTGAAGAACGCTTCACGCGTGTTGAAATCCGAGAAGAATGCCTTGGTTTCGCGATAGCCGACGCCCAGCGAATAGGACAGATCGCGCCCGAACAGCGCCGGTTCGGTGAAATTCACCGAAATATCGCGCGAGCCTTTCACAGTATTGAAAGACAAGGCGACCTGCTGCCCGCGCCCGAGAAAATTCTGCTCGGCGAAACTGATCCCGAAACCGACCCCTTGCGAGGCACCATAGCTGACCGAGAAGCCCAGCGAACCAGTGGTGGTTTCTTCAACCTCGACATCGACAATGGCCTGATCCGGGCCGCTGCCCTGGCGCGGTTCGACCGAAACATCCGAGAAATAGCCCAGCGCACGGATACGCTCGGCCGCCTCGCGGATTTCACGCGGATTCAGCGGGTCGCCCTCGGCAGTGGTGAACTGACGCCGCACCACGCGGTCCAGCGTGGTGGTATTGCCCTGGATGTCGATGCGTTCGACAAAAATCCGCTCGCCACGCACGATGGCGAATTCGACATCGATCGTCTGGTCACGGTTATTGCGGGTGAAACGTGGCTCGGCACGAATGAAACGCAACCCGCGGCTTTCGGCCAGCCGCTCGATGCGGGCGATGTTCTGTTCCAGCACATTGGGCGAGAAGATGGTGCCGGGGCGCAGGCGCAATTCGCGCTCATAATCGGCGGCGTCAATGCCCTCGACCTCGCTGACCACCGACACAGTGCCGAAACGGTATTGCAGCCCTTCGCGCAGATTGAAGGTCAGGAAGAAGCGGTCGCGTTCGCGCACCAGTTCCGAGGAGACGGACAACACCTCGAAATCGACAAAACCGCGCGACAGGTAGAAATCGGTCAGGAGCTGGCGGTCAAGCGCGATGCGTTCGGCGACGAATGTATCGCTCTGGATCAGCCAGCGCAGCGCCCCGGCCTGTTTGGTGCCAAGCACCTGGCGCAGGCGATAATTCGAAAAGGACTGGTTGCCGACGAAAGAGATGCGCTCGATCTCGACGACATTGCCTTCGCGGATTTCAAAGGCCAGATCGACGCGGTTATTGCCGCGCGGGAGGATCTTGGGCGTGACTTCGGCCGCGGTCCGGCCCCGGCGCGCATAGAGATCGGCAATCGCGCGGGCATCGGCCTCGACCGCAGAGGGCGAGAGCACCCGGCCACCGCGGGTCTGGACGACCTCGGATATCGCATCGTTATTGATCCGGCGATTGCCTTCGAAATTCACCACACCGATGATCGGATATTCCTGCACCCGGATTGTCAGGATATTGCCCTGCGGGACAAGTTCGACAGATTCGAACAGCCCCGAGGCCGCAAGCGCCGCATTCGCGCGGTTCAGATCGCCTGCCGAGACCGGCTGGCCGCGACCGATTCCCGCAATGCCGAAGAGCGTGGAATCATCTACCCGGATATTCCCGTCGATCACGATCGTATCAAAGCGGAAGGTCTGGGCATCGGCAAGGCTGACGAAACCCGCATTAGTCAATGTAAATGCACAGAAAATCGCCGCAGAAAAGATGTGCCGCCCCCGCGCCACCCTCCCTTTGCGCGACGGCATAAATCTATCAATACCGCGCATGTCGGGCCCCGTTTTACCGCATTGTTATTGGCACCTGCCTAGCGAGTCTCGTCTGCCTTGTCAAAGCCATCACGGGTGCCAGGCACAGCGACTGATGCAGGGGGCGGGACAGGTTACGGTCCGGGAGCCCATCCGCCTGATATTTCAACACAAAATGCGCCGCAAAACTGCGGCGCCTGTTGCTGGGCACTGATATCAGGCGCAGAAGGGGCCCGGCGGGTCAGACCGTATAGGGACCATATCCAAGGAACATGGCGATGATACTGGCAAGGCCCATGGCCAGCAGGATCAGGCCGATGGTCAACACATTGTCCCCGACCCTTGCCCAGATCAGGCGCGCATTGCGCAGTTCCATATCAAGATATGCCATTTCTGCCTCCAATCTTCGTCACGTCATCGCCCGGAAATCGGGCAAGAATGGGGCAGAGATATGGAATCAGCGCGGCAGGCCGCAGCTTCAGCAGGTCAGATCATTGAACAGCGCAAAGAGGAAGAGTGACAGCACAAGCGCCAGCCCGATGGTGATCAGCACGCGCACGGCCTGATCGGATGCTGGTCGGCGCACCACGGCCTCATAAGCGTGAAACACCAGATGGCCGCCATCCAGCGGCGGGATCGGGAACAGGTTCAGAAGCCCGATCGCCACCGACAGGACCGCGATGAACCAGATGAACTCGATCAGCCCGTCATGCGCCTTGGCGACCGAGGCTTCGGCAATGCCGATGGGGCTGGAGAGGTTGCAGGTGCTGATCTGGCCCACAACCATGTAATAAAGCCCCTCCAGCGAGGTGCGGATCACGCGCCAGACCTGGGTCGCTGCGATGCCGGTCGCTTCGGCAAGACCGGGCGTCCGGGTGCCATATTCGAACACAGCGCCCGAGGTCAGCCCGATCAGAAAGCGGGTCTCGAACCCACCTTCAGCGCGCGGCAAATCCGTGCTGCGCGGAACCATGGTCAGATCCAGTTCGGTCCCGTCGCGCCAGACCCGCAGGTCCATCGCATTGCCGCCCGACCCGGTCACCATCTCGCTCAATTGCGCGAAAGTCGCGATTTCGGTGCCGTCGATGGCAATGATCACATCGCCCGGCTGCATCCGCGCATCGCGCGCCGCCGATTGCAACGCCACGCTGCCCGCAAGCGGCGGCTGCGGATGCGGGCCGGTTACGTCGATCACACGGCCCTCGCGCTCGACAGTATAGGTCAGCACGGACTGGGCAGGCAAATCGTCAGCGCTGCCGACAAAATCCGACAGCGTCTCGGTTTCGATTCCTTCGACTGCCAGAATGCGATCACCCGGAGACAGCTCGAAAGGCTGCGCCGGAAGCGCCGTGATCTCGCCCACGACAGGCTCATCCACGGCGATGCCTTCATACATGATCAGGCCCGCGAAGATGAAAAACGCGAAGATGAAATTGAATACCGGCCCGGCCGCGACTGTGGCCGCGCGTGCCCAGAGCGGTGCGCCATGCATGGTCCGGCGGCGGTCGGCCTCGGACATGCGCGCCATGCCCTCTTCATCCTTGGATGACACGGCCGAGGCATCGCCTGCGAATTTCACATAGCCGCCCAGCGGGACCGCCGCGACCTGCCAGACAGTGCCATGCTTGTCGGTGCCCTTGGCCAGCACCGGGCCAAAGCCCAGCGAGAAGACTTCTGCATGAATGCCCGAAAGCCGCCCGATGATGTAATGCCCGTATTCATGCACCGCGACGATGATCGACAAGACGACGATGAACACCGCGATCGTGAGGAAGAAATTCCCGAAACTTGGCAGCAGCCCGACCAGATCCAAACCATTTCCCTTCATATCGACTTGCAGATCAGACCACGGCGCGCGCGTGGGCTTGCGCGGTCTCTCTGGCCATTTGGTCCATGGCCATGACAGAATCAAGCGACTCTACGGGCAGAGTGAGGCCGGAATCGGACAAAAGACTGTCAATCGTGCGCTCGACCAGCGCCGCCATGTCCAGAAACCCGATCCGGCCTGCGATAAACTGATCCAGCGCGACTTCCTTGGCGGCGTTGAAGGCCGCGCCTGCATGGCCGCGCAGCGCCATCACCTCGCGCGCAAGGCGCAGGGCGGGGAAGCGGTCGGGGTCCGGTGCTTCAAAGGTCAGTTGGCCAAGCTGCGCCAGATCCAACCGCGCCACGGGCAATTCCGCCCGCGCGGGCCAGTTCAGGGCGTAGCCGATGGCATGGCGCATGTCCGGCGGCCCCAGATGCGCCATCAACGCCCCGTCGCGGAACCCCACCAACGCATGGATGATTGATTGCGGATGCACCACGGCTTCGATCTGCGCCGGGTCAAGCCCGAAATATTCGCGGGTCTCGATCAGTTCCAGCGCCTTGTTGAACAGCGTGGCGGAATCGATGGTGATCCGCTGGCCCATGTCCCAGTTGGGGTGTTTCTGCGCCTGCGCCAGTGTCGCGCGCGCAAGCTGGTCCTTCGACCAGTCGCGAAACGGCCCGCCCGAGGCGGTGATGATCACGCGCTCGACCGCTGCGATATCCTCGCCCACCAACGCTTGAAACACGGCGGAATGTTCGCTGTCCACTGGCAGGATACGGGCATTGCGGCGCGCGGCCTCCGCCATCAAGAGCGGCCCCGCCGTGACCAGCGATTCCTTGTTCGCAAGCGCCAGTGTCGCACCCTGCGCCAGGGCCCGGAAGCCCGGCGACAGCCCCGCTGCGCCCACAATCGCGGACATGACCCAATCGGCAGGGCGGTCAGCCGCTGCGATCAGGGCGTCAGTGCCCGCAGCGACTTCGATCCCGCTGCCTGCAAGCGCATCCTTCAGCGCCGCATAGCAATCGTCATGCGCAGTCACCGCCAGTTCGGCGCGCAAGGCGCGCGCCTGTTCGGCCAGCCGCGCCACATTGCGCCCGCCGGTCAGCGCGACTGTGGTGATATCATCGCGCCGCTGCAGCAGATCGAAGGTGCTTTCCCCGATCGAGCCTGTGGCCCCGAAAACCGATACGCGCATCCCTGCCCCTCAGCCCAGCAACCCGAGCGTCGCCAGCACGAAAACCAGCGCCGCACTGGCGATCATCGCGTCGAAACGGTCCAGAACCCCGCCATGACCAGGGATCAGGGTCGAGCTGTCCTTGACGCCCGCATGGCGCTTGATCGCGCTTTCGGCGATATCACCCGCCTGCCCGGCCATCGCGACCAGCACCGACACCACGATCAGCCCAACCCCGGCCCCCAGCACCCCCATGAAGCCCGCGCCAATCAGCACCGCCAGCGCCCAGCCCGCCACAGTGCCGGACCAGGTTTTCTTGGGACTGACGCGCGGCCAGAGTTTCGGACCGCCGAAGATGCGCCCGGCGAAATAACCTGCCACATCCGAGCCGATCACCAGCGCCACCAGCCAGAGCACCCATGCGAGTCCGAAATCTTCGCGCAGGAGGATCAGCCCCAGACCTGCAAAGAGGATCAGCGCCATGTAGAGCGCAAAGACAACGCGGTCGCGCGGCACAGTGGGGATGAAAATCAGGATCGGCAACAAAAGCGCGGGCACCCGCAGCACTTCCGGCATCACAGTCGCGCTGGCAAACAGCCAGACCCCGGCAGCAAAGGCGCGGGCCTGCGTCCCGGACAGGCGTTTGTCCGGGTCGAGCATCCGCAGCAATTCATAGACCATCAGCCCGACCAGCAGCGCCACCAGCGCCGTGAATATCAGCCCTCCGGCCCAGATCGCGCTAATCCCGACCGCGGCCATGACAACTCCCGAAAGCACGCGCGCGCGCAGATCGGCGAAGCTGCCAGCGGGCTGGCTCATGTCAGCACACCACCGAAGCGGCGTTCGCGCTGGCCATAGGCGTCAAGGATGGTCTTCATGATCTCGGGTGTGAAATCGGGCCAGAGCACCGGGGTAAAGACATATTCGGCATAGGCCGCCTGCCAGAGCAGGAAATTCGACACCCGCGATTCGCCCGATGTGCGCACCACCAGATCAGGATCGGGCAGACCGGCCGTGTCCATATGCGCGGTGATTGTGGCATTGGTGACAGCATCAGCCGCAAGTTCCCCTGCCGCCACGGCCCGCGCCACGGATTGCGCCGCACGGCGGATTTCGTCGCGCCCGCCATAATTGATCGCGACTGTCAGATGCACGCGGTCATTCTCTGCTGTTTCGGCCTCGATCCAGTCGAACAGCGCGCGCAGCTTGGGGTCGAGCGGCGTGCGGTCGCCGATGAAGCGCATCCGCACCCCTTCCTTCTTGATCCGCGCGGCCTCGCGCTTGATGTAGCGCCCGAAAAGCGACATCAGGCCCAGAACTTCCTCGGTGGTGCGCGACCAGTTCTCGGTCGAAAACGCATAGACGGTCAGATAGCGGATCCCCAGATCAGGACAGGCCGCCACCAGTTCGCGGCAGCGCTCGGCCCCCTTGCGATGCCCGACAATACGCGGCCAGTTGCGGTTCTTCGCCCAGCGCCCATTGCCATCCATGATCACGGCAACATGCAATCGGCTGGCCTCGCTGCCAGGCATGACTTCTTCCCCGCAATGTTCCGGCTGCTCCATCTTCATCGTCACATCCTTATGGCGGACCCTGGCTCAGACCTGCATGATTTCGGCCTGTTTGGCCTCAAGCGTCTGATCCACCAGTCCAATATATTTATCTGTCAATTCCTGAATCTCATCCGACCAGAGCTTCTGCTCATCCTCGCTCATGCCCGCGGCCTTGGCCTTCTTGACCTGATCCATCCCGTCGCGGCGCAGATTGCGCACAGCGACACGCGCATGTTCGGCATATTGCGCGGCCACCTTGCTGAGTTCGCGGCGACGTTCCTCGTTCAATTCGGGGATCGGCAGCATGATGATCGTGCCATTGAGCTGCGGATTGATACCCAGACCCGATTCGCGAATGGCCTTTTCAACCTTGCCGACCATCGATTTGTCCCAGACATTGATCGTCACCATGCGCGGCTCGGGCACATTGACCGTGCCGACCTGATTGATCGGGGTCATCTGCCCGTAGGCCTCGACCTGAACCGGGTCGAGCATCGAGGCCGACCCGCGCCCGGTCCGCAGCGAGGCAAATTCACTGCGCAGCGCGGACATCGCCCCATCCATGCGGCGCTTGAGATCATCGAGATCGATTTCGATTTCTTCTGACATTGTGCTCTTCCCCGTCTTGTCACCCTGCCGGTGCAGGCGCCTGTCGCGTTCTAGCGCGCCTGCGCCCGATTTGTAAGCCGTCTTGCGCAGGCAAGGTCAGGCATGGACCCGCGTATAAACCCCCTCGCCGCGCAGGATCCCGCTGAACCCGCCCGGTTCATCGAGCGAAAACACGATCAGCGGCATCTTGTTGTCACGGCATAGTGCGATGGCAGAGGCATCCATCACTTTCAGATTCGCACGCAGCACCTCATCGTAGCTGATCTCGTCATAACGTTTCGCTTTCGGGTTGAGTTTCGGGTCGCTGTCATAAATCCCGTCGACCTGCTTGCCCATGAAAATCGCCTCGCAGGCCATTTCCGAGGCACGCAGGGCCGCAGCCGTATCTGTCGTGAAATAGGGATTGCCGGTCCCGGCCGCAAAAATGCAGACGCGCTTCTTCTCCAGATGACGCACGGCCCGGCGGCGGATATAGGGCTCGCATATCTGGTCCATGGGAATGGCGCTGATCACACGAGTAAAGACGCCCAGCTCTTCCAGTGCGGTCTGCATCCCCAGCGCGTTCATCACGGTGGCCAGCATCCCCATGTAATCAGCCTGCGTGCGCTCCATCCCCTGCGCCGAGCCCTGCAGCCCGCGAAAGATATTGCCGCCGCCGATCACCATGCAGATCTCGACCCCCATGTCATGGACCGATTTCACCTCTTGCGCGATGCGCTGGACCGTGGGCGGGTGCAGCCCGAACCCCTGATCCCCCATCAGCGCCTCGCCCGATATCTTGAGCATGACGCGGCCATAGGTGGTCTGGGGGCTGTCGGTCATGGAACGGTCCTTTTTGCAGCGCGTTCAGGCCAGTCGCAGAAAATGCGGGCGGGACGCTTTCATCGCCGCGCAAAATGTCGGAAACCGGGCGCAGATTCAATCGCAAAGCAGGCGGCCATGCCGAAAATCGCCGACCCTCTGGAAAGGGCCTTCGCAAGGCTCGATGCCGCGCCACCCGATCCGGCACGCCCGGTGTTGCTGGCCGGTCCGACCGCAAGCGGGAAATCGGCGCTGGCGCTGCATCTGGCCGTCGCGCAAGGCCGCGTGATCCTCAATGCCGATGCGCTGCAGGTCTATGCGATGTGGCAGGTGCTCTCGGCACGCCCGGACGCCACAGATTGCGCCCGCGCGCCGCATTTCCTCTATGGGCATGTGCAGCATGATCAGGACTGGTCCGCTGGCCATTGGCTGCGCGCAGTTGCCGCGCTGCTGGAGGATCACCCCAATCCGGTCATTGTCGGCGGCACCGGGCTTTATTTCCGTGCCCTGACCGAGGGGCTGGTCGAGATTCCGCCGACGCCGAAATCCATCCGCGCGCACGCCGATGCAATTCAGGCGCAGCACGGCGCTGCCGCGCTGCTGGCAGATCTCGACCCTGCGACCCGCGCGCGCATCGATTGCGCCAACCCGGCCCGCGTGCAACGCGCCTGGGAGGTGTTGCAGGCCACAGGTCAGGGCCTCGCGGCCTGGCAGGACCGAACCCCGCCGCCGCTGCTGCCGCAGGCTGCGACCACGCCTTATGTGCTGCGCCCCGATGTCGCGTGGCTGGACGCGCGAATCACCGTGCGGTTCCGGCAGATGGTGGCGCAAGGGGCCGTCGATGAAACCCGCGCTGTCCTGCCCTTCTGGGACGCGCGTGCGCCCTGGGCAAAAGCTATCGGCGCGCCCGAATTGATCGCCTATCTTCAAGGGCAGATATCGTGGCATGAGGCGATCGACTCCGCAACACTTGCCACACGCCAATATGCCAAACGCCAGCGCACATGGTTCCGTAACCGCATGCGGGGCTGGCGCGATCTTTGTGCAACCGATGCTTGAAGAGTCACCGATTTGCCACGCCGCGCGGTGGTGTTCACGGAATTTCACGGCGCCGTGACCAAAAACCCTTCCTTCATCGTCTTGTGGTCCTAATCTCGCCCTGATCCGGGGGGATTCGAACACGATGAACAGGATACCAGAGACACGCGCGCGGCTGCGTCTTTTGCCGCTCTCAAAGCTTGCTGCAGCACCGAAATGGCAATTGGAAACCATGCGGGCGCTGAGCGAGCCGCTCTTTCTGTGGGTCACGCAGGGACAGGGGCGGATCAATCTGGGCGGCAGCACGCGCGGATTTCATCCGCATAATGCGATCTTCATCCCGGCAGGCACGCTGCACGGGTTTCAGGCGCTGACGCGTGTGCAGGGGACAGCGGTCTATTTCGGACAGGACCACAAGTTCGACCTGCCCGAAGACCCGATGCATCTGCGGCTGCGCGATGCCGCCCAACATGCCGAGATTTCGCAAGTCATCGATGCTGTGCATCGCGAGCTTGACGGCAACCGGCCCAAGGCACTGCAGGCCGCCTGCCACCAGCTTGGCCTGCTGGCGATCTGGCTGGATCGTCAGCACCATGAACAGGCGCAGGAAGGCAGCCGCAGCAATCCGCAACTGAATGCCAATGAACGTCTGATGACGCGCTATGCGACCCTGCTGGAACGGGAATTCGGCTCGTCGTTGAATGTCACGGATTACGCGACGGCATTGGGCGTGACGCCCACACATCTGACCCGCGCCTGCCGCGCGAGCTGCGGGCGCACAGCGCTGACCCTGCTGCAGGAACGCCGCCTGTTCGAAGCGCGCAAGCTGCTTCTGGACACGGATATTCCGGTGCAGCAGATCGCCCGCAATCTGGGCTTTTCAACGCCGGGCTATTTCTCGCGCGCCTTCGCACAGCATATCGGGCAACCGCCTTCGCAGTTTCGCCGCGCGCGCCGCAAGACGCAGATGCATAGCCATTGAGCTTGTGTCGATCCCGCCTTCTGCGCCAGATAGACACAAAGACGACCTGAAATGACCGCCATGCCGGCTTGTCAGGCAGCCGGTCTGCACGACCCGAAGCACATCACCCGAACCAGCCGGAAGCCGGTCAGCCTGTCACACAGGCCGACAGGGTCATTCTGCAGCTGATTGAGTCGACGAGGCAGGCGCAGCGTCATCCTGCGTTGCGCGCGGCTTGCGTGTGTAGCGACGCGGCTTGGGTGCGGCCGGTGCTTCAGGCTCTGAAGCTACATCTGCCGCTGGCTGGGTATCGGCAGCGGGTTTCTTGGCCGCAGCCGCGCGCGGCGCGCGCGGCTTTCGGGTGGTCACCGGCTTGGCAGGCGGTTCTTCTGCAGCGGGAGCAGCAGCCTCGGTCGGTGACGCGACGCTGGCCGCCTTGTCTTCCGGGGTTTCGACCAGATTGCCCTGATCCGCATTGGCTTCATCGCCCTGCACATCGAAAGCACCCTGCGCAGCCGCTTCGGTTACAGGCCCTGTCGCGGCCGCTTCCGAGCCCGCAGGCTCTGCCTGCGCAGGCTTGCGCGGTGCATCGCGGCGCGGTTGCGCGGGCGGGGTCTGGTTGCGGTTGTCCTGACTGCGGTTGTCATTGCCCCGGTTCTCGTGACCGCGACTGTCCTGACCCCGCTCGTCATTATTCTGGTTG
>SKRP01000270.1 GCA_007118445.1 Natronohydrobacter sp. | reverse complement strand
CGCTTGGCGTCACCCGGAATGAACAGGCAATGCAGACCGGGTTGGGCCAGATGGGCGGCCAATGCGTCGGGGGTGTCGAGCAAGGGCCAGCCGAAATCCTTGGTCAGGCGGGTCAGAAGCGGGTGGGGCATGAGACCTCCTCAGCCAGTGGATTGGCCCGCATCAAGCGCGGCCTGAAGATGGGGGGGAAGCGAGGGCGCGCGGGCGTCCAGATCAGCGAAAGCATCGCCCAGCGTGTCGCCGGCCATCAGCGCGCGCAGCCCGTCAAGTGCTGCCATGATCTGGCGGGCCTCCGGTTCCGAAATGATTTCGCGCGCGCAGCCCAGATGGGTCAGCAGCCATGTGCCGGGGGGGACATCGCCGACAAGCGACAGATCGACGGTCTCATGCCGCGTGCCATCCGTGCAATCGGCGGCGATCCCGTCAACGGCCAAGACTTGCATGGGGGTTCCGACACACATCTGCGTCAGGCTTTCACGGGAAAGAAACGGTCATCACCGATGCGGCAGGCGTCGTCCTCGGAGGGGCGGCCTGCCTCATAGGCGTCGCGGGTGATCGAGGGGTCGGCCAGATCACCGGTGGCCGTGCGTCCCGGCTGCACATCCACACCCCAGTCGCGCAGGCGGGTCAGCGCAATCTGCACGGCAGGGTCGATCTGTGCGGCGGTCAGCGGGCGCAGGCCCCCGCCGTAATCTTCCAGTTCGACCGGCTGCACACCGATCAGCAGCATCTCAGCGGGGCAATAGCCCATCAGTTGCGCCGTGGCGATCACGTCCTGAAAGCCGGTCTGGTGCAGGCTCATCTTCTTCGCGCCCATGAAAGCCGGCACTTCGTCATTCTCGACGATCTTCATGGTGCCGGGGGTCAGCCCGTAATCGACCGCATCAAAGACGATCAGCGCATCGGCTTCTTCCAGAAAGGGCAAGAGATACAGACCCTGCGTGCCGCCATCCATCAGATGCACCGTGTCGGGCAAAGCCCAGTTTTCGGCCAGATGCTCGATGCAGCGCACACCGAAACCTTCATCGGCCCAGAGCAGATTGCCGATGCCGAGCACGAGAATACGCGCAGGTTGAATCTGGGTGGGTTGGGTCTGGCTGGCCACGGGTTCCTCCATCTTGCCGGGCTGGCTGGTCGCAGGCTTTGCAGCTTGCGCCAAAGGCAGAGTATAACTTTCCATGCAGGAAGAATGCAGTTTTTCAAACTTCCGCAGTGATATCGTAACTATCAGAAATCATGACTTTAAATCTGCATCCCATCGCATGCCGCGCTGCAGCATTGTGGTAGGTGACTTTCCATTTCTGCGCATGATGGAAGGCACGATTCCACCCTGGAAAGCAAAAAGCCGCCCCGGAAGGCGGCTTTTCAGGTGATCCTGCAGGGAATCAGGAGTCGGATCGCGACCCGAGTTTCTGCATCATCCGCGCATGGGCCCGTCCGATCATATGCGCGGCGATGGGGGCGGTCAGCAGCAGGAAGAGCGCTGTGGCAACAGCCTTGCTGACCACTTCGCCTGTGCCCTGATGCAGCGCCAGCCCGACCAGCACCAACAGCGCGCCCAATGTCCCCGCCTTGGTCGAGGCATGCATCCGCGTCAGCAGATCCGGCAGGCGCACGATTCCGATGGCGGCGATCATGACGAAAGCCGCGCCCGCCAGCAGAAACAGCCCGATCAGCACATCAATCATTCTTCAGCCTCCCTGTCCTTGAGGTGTTGCTGCTCTCTGCCATTGCGCTCGAAACGGCGCTCGGCATAGCGGGCCAGCGCGACAGTGGCGAGAAACCCCACCAGCGCCAGAACGATGGCCACATCGAGCAGCGAGGGTTCATCCATGACCACAGCATAGACGCCGCAGAACGAGATGATGGTCACTGTCATCATGTCGAGCGCGACGACACGATCCGCGAGCGACGGCCCCTTGGCGATGCGGAAAAACGCCACGGCCATGCCAATCAGGATCATGACCAGCGACAATTGCGCGGCGACTTGCAGAAAACCGGCTCCGCTCATTTTTCGAATACCCCCATGATCAGCCGCTCGAACCCATTCTTGATGTCATCGATCAGATCATCGGCATCATCGCCGAACATCGCGTGCACCAGAAGCGTCTCGCGGTCTTCGGACACATCCACGCTCAGCGTGCCCGGCGTGAGCGAGATCAGATTGGTCAGGAGCAGAATTTCAAAATCGCTCTTCACGGTCAGCGGCACTTCGATCAGCGCGGGATTGTTCTGCGGCACCGGTCGGATCACGTCCCAGGCGACCTTGATCGAGGACAGCAGCAATTCCCACAGGAAGAACAGCGCCAGATAGACCGACCGCATGAAGCGCTTGAAATAGAGATCATCGACACCGGTCAGCGGCGAGGAAATCCACAGCGCGAAGAAGCCCAGCACGGCCCCTGTGGCCAGCGAGATGAAGCTGAAATCCCCGGTCATCGCGGCCCAGGCAAAGGCCAGAAGCAGGTTCAGGACTAGTCCGTTCATGGCTGCACCCCCAGAACTGTGGTGACGTAATCGCTCGGGTCGAGAAGCTGCGTTGCAGCGGTCTCGGCGAATTGCACGAAGGGTTCGGGGAAGAAGCCGATGATGATGGTCATGGCCGCCAGCCCTGCGATGGGGGTGATCATCGCCGTGGTCACGCGCGGGGGCGCGCGGTCGGGTGTCGGATCATAGCCCTCCGGGTGCGGTTTCCAGAAGGCATAACCCCAGATTTTCGTCATCGAATAGATGGTGAGCAGGCCCACCAGCAGCGAGACGAAAGTCACGAACCACATATTCAGCTCAATGGCCGCTTTCACGATCAGGTATTTCGCCCAGAAGCCCGAAAGCGGTGGGAAGCCTGCCAGCGAGAAGGCCGGGATGATGAACAGCGCGGCCAGCAGCGGGGCGGATTTGTACAGACCCCCGATCTTGTTCAGATCCGTGCTGCCCGCGTATTGCTTGGCCAGACCCGCGACGAAGAACAGGTTCGCCTTCACGATGATATGGTGCACCAGATAGAACACGCCCCCCATCAGCGCGAGCGGGGTGTAGAGCGCCAGCCCCAGCGTCATATAGCCGATCTGGCTGATGATGTGGAAAGACAGGATCTTGCGGAAATCCATCTGCGCGGCAGCACCTATGACGCCTGTGAACATCGTGAGCAAGGACACCCAGATCAGGATTTCATGCGTGAAGCCGACATCGCCCACGAATACCAGCGTGAACATGCGCATCAGCGCATAGACGCCCACTTTCGTCAGCAGACCCGCAAACACCGCCGAGATCGCGAAATAGGGGGTGTGATAGCTGGCGGGCAGCCAGAAGAAGAGCGGGAACACGGCGGCTTTGACGCCGAAGCCCACCATGAACATCATGGCGATGACCGTGACCAGCGCCTGATTCTCGGCAGCCGCCACAGCGCCGCGCAGATCGGCCATATTCAGCGTGCCGGTGATCCCGTAAAGCAGGCCGATGCCCGACAGGAACACCAGTGTCGAGACAAGGTTCAGCGCCACATATTTGATACCTGCATCCAGCCGGTCCTTGCCGCCGCCGATCACCAGCAGCGAGAAGGACGCGATCAGCATGACCTCGAACCAGACATAGAGATTGAACAGATCGCCTGTCAGGAACGCCCCGGTCACACCCGCGATGAGCGTCTGAAACAGCGCGTAGAAGCCCAGACGCTCGGTTTTCTCGGGGATTTCGCCAAGGGCGTAGATCGCGGTCGCAAGCCCGGTGATCGCGGTGATCACGACCATGACGGCACTCAGATAATCCGCGACCAGCGTGATCCCGAATGGCGCGTCCCAGTTCGACATCTGCGCGGCAATCACGCCGTCGCGCAGCACGGCCACCATTAGCGCCGCCGAGGCGACCAGTGACAGCACCGAACCCGCCAGCGAAATCCAGCGCCCTGCCGGATAGTTGCGCGCGAGATAGGCAAACACCGCCGTGATAAAGGGCACGGCGATGGGAAAGACCAGAACCCAACTCATTTCTGTTCTTCCTCCTTGGGTTCGGCAAAGCGCATTTCATCTGTGTCCATGGTGCCTGTGCGGCGGAAAGTTTCAAACCCCAGCGCCAGCGCAAAGGCCAGCAGCCCGAAGCCGATCACGATGGCGGTCAGCACCAGTGCCTGCGGCAGCGCATTGCCGACGGCCTGCAAGGGCGCGTCCGCGCCGTAGGGCACCAGCGCCGGGTGGCCCTTGGTCATGCGGCCCGAGGCAAAAATCGTCAGGTTCACGGCGTTCGACAGCAGGACCAGCCCGAACAGGAAGCGCATGAAGGTGCGCGCGAGCATCAGATAGACCGACGCGGCGGTCAGGATGCCAATGATGATGGCAGTGAGGGCTTCCATCTCAGGTCTCCTCCTCGAATGCGAATGTCAGCGACAGGATGCCGCCAAGGACGACCAGATAGACCCCGATATCAAAGACCAGAACCGAGTTGATCGAGAAAGCGGCGGTCTCGTAGCTGTCGCCGCCGACCCAGTACCATTGGCCGGTAAAGAACGGATCACCCATGAAGAAGGACGCAAGCCCCGCCAGCAGCGCGATGCCAAGGCCCAGTATGGCGATGACCTCGGGCGAGACGCGCAGCGCGCGGCGTGTTTCCGCAGGTCCGCAGGCCAGCGAATAGATGATGAAGGCCACTGCGCCAAGCAACCCGCCGATGAAGCCACCGCCCGGCAGGTGATGGCCGCGCAACAGCATGAAGAGCGAGAAAACAAAGACAAGCGCCACCAGAAGCCGCGCGCCTGCAGTGAAGATGATCGAGTTCATTTCTCTTCCTCCTTCGCGGCGCGGAAGCCCTTGAGCAGCACGAAAGCGCCAAGGGCCGCGATCAGCACCACGGCAATCTCGCTGAATGTATCGAGTGTTCGGAGGTCCACCAGGATGACATTGACGATGTTGCGCCCGAAGGCTTGCGTCCAGCTTGCCGCCTCGAAGAATTCGGTCAGACGGCGGTCAAAGGGCTGATCGACGACCAAGAGCAGCACCCATGTCGTCAGCGCACCAACCGCAATGGCCAGCACCGCATTCGGGAAGCTGTGTTTCTGCACATTGCCCTTGTCGAGATAGGGCATTTTCAGAAGCGCCAGCG
>SKRP01000143.1 GCA_007118445.1 Natronohydrobacter sp. | reverse complement strand
GCCTTCACTTATCCGCTGGCCTTTCTGGTCAATGACGTGATGAACCGCGTCTATGGCCCGTCAGCCGCGCGCCGCGTGGTCTGGGTGGGCTTTGCAGTGGGTGTTGCCTGCTCGCTGATCGGCACACAGATCATCGGCGAATATGGTCCGCTGGTGACCCTGCGCATTGCGCTTGGATCGGGCATTGCTTTCCTGACCGCGCAGATGCTCAATGTCTTCATCTTCGACCGCCTGCGCGAGGGGCGCTGGTGGCGCGCGCCGCTAGGGTCCACGCTGATCGGCTCTGCGGTCGATACTGCCCTTTTTTTCAGCATCGCCTTTTCGGCCTCGCTGAGCTTCATCACACCGGGCGATGATGTGTCATGGGCCGGGGAAATCCTGCCAATGCTGGGTTTTGGGCCGGAAATGCCGCTCTGGGTCAGCCTGGCGGTTGCAGATTGGGGCGTGAAGCTGTCACTGGCGCTGTTGGCCCTGGTGCCATTCCGCCTGATTGTGCAGAGAATTACGCAACCTGTCGCATAATTTCTTTTGACATACACCAAATCTGTGCCACCATCCCCTTATCAGCAACGTAATGAAAGGAGGTGATCCAGTGTCTAGAGTGATATTGGAGAGAGGTGCAAAGACAGTCAGAGGGGGCAGAACCTGACGGCAGCCCAGATGGGAAAGCCACTCTGATTGGGCCAGGACTCTAACTTGGACCATCTCCTTAAACTCGCTTAGGGCCGCCTCGTTACCAAGGCGGCCCTTTCGATTCCGATTTTGGACCCGCAAGATGCGTATCAATGACCAGATCACCCTGCAGGAGTGGGAACTGACCGAAAGCTTCACCCGCGCCACGGGCCCGGGCGGGCAGAATGTCAACAAGGTCGCGACCGCAGTCGAGTTACGTTTTGAGGCCGAGCGCAGCCCCAACCTGCCCGCGCCCGTCAAGGCCCGCCTGAAGCGGCTGGCCGGGCGCCGCTGGACGCAGGACGGGGCGCTGATCCTGCGGGTCGAGGACACGCGCAGCCAGACCCGCAACCGCGAGATCGCGCGCAAGCGTCTGGCAGACCTGATCCTGAAGGCCGCAGAACGCCCGAAACCCCGCATCGCGACGCGGCCCACATTGGCCAGCAAACGCCGCAGACTTGAAAGCAAGGCCCATCGCGCCACAATCAAATCACTCAGGGCATTGCCGAAGGATATTTCCTGACTGTCATGAAAACGTCATCTCCCTGTGCAAGCACAGCCTTCAACCACAAGAATCCCAGTCAATGAATGTCCTGACCACACCCATCGGAAAAATCGGCGCGTTTCTGGACCTGATCCGGCCCAGCTTCGTGCAGACCGGCGCCTTGTGCTGGCGCCCCGGTGCCGCTGGCCCCGAGGTGCTGCTGGTCAGGACCTTGCGCCGCGGTGTCTGGATCATCCCCAAGGGCTGGCCCATGAAAAACAAGTCGCTGGCCGAGGCAGCGGCGATCGAGGCCTGGGAAGAAGCCGGGGTCACAGGCCGCATCGGCACGGAGCCGGTCGGCCAGTTCACCTATACGAAAATCAAGAAAAGCGGGCTTCCGGTGCAATGCACACCGCAGATCTATCTGCTGGAAGTTACCAGAATCCACGACGATTATCCCGAAGCGAAGCTGCGCACGCGCCGCTGGTTTGCCTTGCCGGACGCTGTCGACGCTGTCCAGAATCCCGAACTGAAACTGCTTCTTGCGTCCTTTCCCGCATCTGAACGACTTGATGTCGTGAAATGATTGTCCGCTTCTGCCCGCTCTGATACTGCGCTTTTTGACAGATTTGTGACAAGCACAGTATCGAGAGAGGCCAAGCGTGACTGACAGTCCCGAACGCTCATGGAAAACCCTGAACAAGGATCTTGAGCGCATCACCGCTCTGGAACAGGCGACCGTCTATATCTCGCGGCCACTGGTCGCGCCGGGGCTGGCGCTGGCCTTCATGGCGATTACAGGGCTGATCACTGCCGTGCTGATCGGCTTTGACCCTCTGGGGCTGATCGTGGTCGCGGCGGCGATCATCGGTGCCTATATGGCGATCAATATCGGCGCGAATGATGTCGCCAATAATATGGGGCCAGCAGTAGGGGCGCGCGCGCTGACCATCGGCACAGCACTGATCATCGCGGCGATCTGCGAAACGGCAGGCGCGCTCATCGCAGGCGGCGATGTGGTCGGCACTGTGTCACGCGGAATCATCGCGCCCGAAGCGGTGGCGGAAACGCAGGTCTTCATCTGGGCGATGATGGCCGCCCTGCTGGCCGGGGCGCTCTGGGTCAATCTGGCCACCTGGATCGGGGCACCAGTGTCCACCACGCATTCCATCGTCGGGGGCGTCATGGGCGCAGGCATTGCAGCAGCGGGGTTTGCCGCCGTGAACTGGGGGATGATGGGCCGGATTGCGGCCAGCTGGGTGATCTCGCCGCTTCTGGGCGGTATCTTTGCGGCATTCTTCCTTGCGATCATCAAGTCGCGCATCATCTACCGCGCCAATATGATCGAGGCCGCACGATTCTGGGTGCCGATCCTGATCGGGATCATGGGCGGGTGTTTCGCCACCTATCTGGCGATCAAGGGGTTGGACAAGGTCTACAAGATCAGCTTCGGCAATGCGGTCCTGCTGGGCCTGGTTTTCGGCGTGGTGCTGACCTTTGCGATGCGACCTGTGATCCGGCGCCAGTCCGAAGGGCTGGAGAATCGCAAGAAATCGCTGAAAATACTGTTCAATATTCCGCTTATCTTTTCTGCCGCTTTGCTGTCCTTTGCGCATGGGGCCAATGATGTGGCCAATGCCATCGGCCCTGTCGCGGCGATTGTCCATGCGGTTCAGGATGGCGGCACATCAGACAGTGTGGGCATCCCGCTCTGGGTGATGCTGATCGGCGGCATCGGACTGTCAATCGGCCTGCTGCTCTTCGGCCCGAAACTGATCAATATCGTTGGCAGCGAGATCACCCGGCTGAACGCGATGCGCGCCTATTGCGTGGCACTGGCCGCTGCGATCACAGTGATTTTCGCGTCCTGGCTGGGCCTGCCGGTCAGCTCAACCCATATCGCCATCGGCGCGATCTTCGGCGTCGGCTTTTTTCGTGAATGGTATCACGAGCGGGTGCTGAGCGAGAGCCGGATCGATACCAGCTCGCCGCCCGAGATACGCAAGCGCAAGAAAGTCGTGCGCCGGGGCCATTTCGCCACCATCATCGCAGCCTGGGTGATCACCGTGCCCTCTGCCGCGCTGTTGTCTGCTATGCTGTTCTACATGCTCAATCTGATCGTGATCTGATAGCGGAGAGACCAGCGAAAAAAGGCGCGAAGGGACTGCCCTTCGCGCCTTTCCTCATCCATGTGCCGGCATTCACTCGGCGGGCATCGCCTCGGGCTGGAGGCTGAGCGGCTGCGGCAGATGCGCCAGCATTTCCTTCGGGCAGACCTGCAGGAAATACCCCTTCTCACGGTCCCAGTTGCGCAGCATCTCGCTGGCATGTTGCGAATCGGTCTCGGCGGCATGGCGCTCGATCAACCCCCGCAGCTCGTCCTCCCAATGCGCGACCGTCACCGGGCAGGTCACCAACGTTTCCATATTGATCAGCGGGGCGGCGATACCCTCGGGATCATAGAGATACGCCATGCCCCCGGTCATGCCGGCGCCGAAATTCGCGCCGATCGACCCAAGAATCACAGCCACGCCCCCGGTCATGTATTCGCAGCCATTGGACCCACAGCCCTCGATCACGACCTTGGCACCGGAATTACGCACCGCAAACCGCTCACCCGCGCGCCCGGCGGCGAACAGATGGCCCTCGGTCGCGCCATAAAGCACAGTGTTGCCGATAATCGTGTTCTCATGCGCAACCAGCGGCGAGGACATGCGCGGCCGCACCACGATCATCCCGCCTGACAGCCCCTTGCCGACATAGTCATTGGCATCGCCGAACACTTCGATCTTCAGACCGGGCGCTGCGAAAGCGCCCAGCGCCTGTCCGGCACTGCCCGCAAGCTTGACGGTCAGGTGGTCCGGCTGCAGCTTGTTGCGCATCCCGAAGCGCTGCACGATATGGCTGGAGGCGCGGGTGCCCACAGTGCGGTGGGTGTTTTCCACAGCATAGGAGAGCTGCATCTTCTCGCCATCCTCGAAGAACCGGGCCGCGTCGCGGATGATCTCGGCATCGAGCGTATCGGGCACCGCATTGCGCGGCTTGGAGCGGTCATAGCGGATCTGTTCCGCACCATCCACGGTCAGCAGAAGCGGGTTCAGGTCCAGATCGTCCAGATGCGCGGCCCCGCGATTGACCTGCGCCAGCAGATCGGCGCGGCCGATCACCTCGTCAAGACTGCGCGCGCCAATCGAGGCGAGGATTTCACGCACTTCCTGCGCGTAGAAGGTGATCAGATTCACCACCTTGTCCGCATTGCCGGTGAATTTCGCGCGCAGCGATTCGTCCTGCGTGCAGACCCCCACCGGGCAGGTGTTCGACTGGCATTGCCGCACCATGATGCAGCCCATCGCGATCAGCGCAGCCGTGCCGATGCCGTATTCCTCGGCCCCCAGCATCGCCGCCATGACAATATCTCGGCCCGTGCGCAGCCCGCCATCTGTGCGCAGCGTCACCCGCTCGCGCAGCTTGTTCATGGCCAGCACCTGATGCGCTTCCGACAGGCCCATTTCCCAGGGCAGCCCGACATATTTGATCGAAGTGCCGGGGCTTGCGCCGGTCCCCCCGTTATGACCCGAAATCAGGATCACATCCGCCTTGGCCTTGGCCACACCAGCGGCAATCGTGCCGACGCCCGATTGCGCGACCAGCTTGACGGTCACTTTCGCGCGCGGGTTGATCTGTTTCAGGTCATAGATCAGCTGCGCCAGATCCTCGATCGAATAGATATCGTGATGCGGCGGCGGCGAGATCAGCGTCACCCCCGGCGTCGAATGACGCAGCCGCGCGATCAGTTTCGTGACCTTCATGCCCGGCAGTTGGCCGCCCTCGCCGGGCTTGGCACCCTGGGCGATCTTGATTTCCAACTCTTCGCAGGCGTTCAGATATTCCGCCGTCACACCGAACCGGCCAGAAGCCACCTGCTTGATCTTGGCGCAGGGATTGTCGCCATTGGGCAGCGGATGGGCATGGGCCGGATCCTCGCCCCCCTCGCCCGAATCCGACTTCGCGCCGATCCGGTTCATGGCGATAT
>SKRP01000307.1 GCA_007118445.1 Natronohydrobacter sp. | reverse complement strand
TCGTTGCAGTCTTCTAGATTATCGACTGCAATGCCGCAAGCTTGCACGCGCCCGGGATATCGGCACTGCGACAGGGCAATATCGTATAATCCGAAAGAATTTTCACTGAAGGCTTGCGCCTCTGTTCAGAGTCGTTAACACATACAGCTTTGGATCAATGCATGGTACGGAAGGAGTGAGACGCGAGTTCTGTGGTTCGTCCTCTTCTGCCCGTGCCGGATGACCGGAGGTGAAGTTGAGCGACAGAAGCGGCATATTTTCGGGTACCGATCCGTTCGAGATCGCCCGGCGATGGTTGGCGGAAGCCGAACTTACCGAGCCGAATGACCCCAATGCCATTGCGCTCTCCACTGTCGACAAGGAGGGCCTGCCGAATGCGCGCATGGTCCTGCTGAAGGAAATCGGTGCAGAGGCTTTCGTCTTCTATACCAATTACAACAGTGCCAAGGCGCAGGAAATCGACCTGTCAGGCAAGGCCGCCTTCGTGATGCACTGGAAATCCCTGCGCCGTCAGATCCGGGTCCGGGGCGATGTGACCAAGGTTGACGGGGCAGAGGCGGATGAGTACTACGCCTCGCGTTCGCTGAAAAGTCGTCTGGGGGCCTGGGCGTCGCGGCAATCCCAACCTCTGGGGTCGCGGGCGGAACTGATGGCCGAAGTCGCGCGCCAGACCGCGCGGTTCGGCACTTCGCCGCCGCGTCCACCGTTCTGGGGGGGCTTTGCGATCCGTCCGGTCGAGATTGAATTCTGGGCCGACGGAGCCTTTCGCTTGCATGATCGGTTTCGCTGGTGCAGGTCAGTGCGCGATCAGAACTGGGATGTTGTCAGGTTGTCACCCTGAAACTGCATCCGGACTGCGTGTTTGTTTCTTGTGCTCGTTGCGTCGTATAATCTACCGTGACCCGCCTGTGAGGCAGGGCATCAACATGAGCGAGACACTTTGATGGTTTCGGAAGAATACCCGCCTGACGTGGTTGTCGGCATTGTGAAATGGTTCGATCCGTCCAAGGGCTTTGGCTTTGTGGTTGTGGAGGGGATGAACTCAGATATTCTGCTACATGCCAATGCGTTGCGCAATTTCGGCCTGAGTTCGGTCTGTGACGGGGCCGGGATTCGCATCGCGATTCAGGAAACCGCGCGCGGATTTCAGACTGTCGAGGTTCTGGAGGTCCAGCCGCCTGCCACCGATACCGAAGACAGGGGCATCTCCGATACTCACCCCGGACGCGATGTGGATACCTCTGTGCCGCTTGAGCCGGCACGGGTCAAGTGGTTCGACAAGGTCAAGGGTTTCGGCTTTGCCAATGTCTTCGGCAAGGCTTCGGATGTCTTTATCCATATGGAAACCCTGCGCCGCTCGGGGCTTGCCGAATTGCAGGCGGGCGAGGCTATTGCCGTGCGGGTGATTGATGGCGAGCGCGGGCGTATGGCAGTGTCGATCGAGCCTTGGGAATCGGGTCTTGACGATCCGGCGCGCGGCACAGACAGGGACGCGTCGTCATGAAAGCTGTGCTGCTGCTGGTGCTGGCCTGCTATGCGGCGCTCTGGACGGGGCTGGCCCAGGCCGCCTGCAGCGCGGATGCGGTCGATCTGCGCGGCGACTGGGGGCAGGCGCGCTTCCGTGTCGAGATTGCCGATACCGATGAAAGCCGCGCGCGCGGGCTGATGCATCGCGAGCGCCTTGCGCGGTCTGCCGGGATGTTGTTCATCTATGATCGCCCGACCGCGCCCTCGTTCTGGATGCGCAACACGCTGATCCCGCTGGACATGCTGTTCATCGACCCGACCGGTCGGGTCAGCCATATCCATCACGAGGCCATCCCGCTGGATGAAACCCCGATTCCGGGCGGGGAGAATGTGCTGATGGTGCTGGAGATCAATGGCGGTCTGGCGCGGGCCATGGGCATCACGACCGGCAGCGCGATGCGCCATCCCCGGCTCGATCAGGCGGCAGCGCTCTGGCCCTGTGCCGAGTGACCCGATTTCCCGGCGGCAGATGAATTTCGCCCTTTTCTTGCCTGCGCTTCCCGGCTAAAGAGCGCGCAGTCGGGGCGTGGCGCAGCCTGGTAGCGCGACGGTTTTGGGTACCGTAGGTCGTAGGTTCGAATCCTGCCGCCCCGACCATCTGCCAGATCAGTTTTCAAATCCGTGTCAGGCGACAAATTCCGCCGCGATCAGCCCGCGCAGCGCATTGCCGACCCAAAGCCGCACCTGGCCCAGATCCTCGGCCAGCAAGCGTTCTTCCGGGCAGGCCAGTTCCGCCCGCAACACCCCCGGCAGCAGGCCCGCAGACAAGGGCGGCGTGCGCAGCCCCGCGCCCCGGTCGAAAAACACTGTGGTGATGGTGCCGTCACAGACCTCGCCGCGTTCATTGAGGAAGATCAGCTCATCCAGCCCGGCGGGCAGTGTGGCGCGGGCCGCGTCATAAACCGCGCGGCGGCTGGATTTGACGCGCAGCCAGGGATCATCCGCGCGCAGTCGCGCCGGTGCCAGCCCGACGCGCCACAGCGCCTTGGGCGCGGGCAGGGGGCTTGTGGTCATTTCCAGCTTTCCTGCGCCGTTGAGCGTCACGCGCAGCCGGGCCGGGTGGTCCGGGCCGGTGATCTGCCATGCCGGACAGCGCCAGCCAAGCGCCCTGGCCCCGGCCTGCAGCCGGGCGCGATGCAGCGCCGCGCGGGGGGCCTGCGTGCCGTCCCACAAGATCGTCTCGATCAGGTATAACTCGGGATCGTCAGCTTGTGCGCGTAGCGGGTTTTCCATAGCGCTTCCTCCCATTCGCCGCTGGCCGTGCTGTCCTGCACCACACCGCCGCCGACATTGGCCAGGATCTGTCCGGCACCGTCGATCTGCATGGTCCGGATCGCAACCGACCAGCATTGATCGCCATTCGGTGCCGCCCAGCCGATGGCACCACAATAGGCCCCGCGCGGCTGTGGTTCCAGTTCGGCAATGATCTGCATCGCCCGGATCTTGGGCGCGCCCGTGACCGATCCGCAGGGAAACAACGCCGCCATCAGATCCGGCAGCCCCGCCTCATGCAGCAATTCCCCCTGAATACGGCTCGACATCTGATGCACTGTCGCGAAACTCTCGATCGCGAACAGCTCGGGCACGCGGACTGTGCCGATCCGGCTGATGCGCCCGATATCATTGCGCAGAAGATCGACAATCATCAGGTTCTCGGCCTGCACCTTCTCGCTCGCGGCGAGCTCTGATTTCAGGCGGGCATCCTCGACCGGATCGGCGCTGCGTGGCGAGGTGCCTTTCATGGGACGGCTTTGCAGAATCCCGGCATGCACCTGAAAGAACAGCTCCGGGCTGCGCGACACGATTGCGCGGCCATCGCCCAGGTCGAGAAAAGCCCCGAAGCCAACCGGCTGGCGGGCGCGCAGCGCGCCATAGAGCCCCAGATTGCTACCTGCGCGCAGTTGCGTGGTCACCGGAAAGGTCAGGTTGATCTGATAGCAATCGCCTGCCGCGATATAGTTCTGCAGTTGTGCGAAGGCCCGGTCATAGTCGGGGCGCGCAATAGCCGGGACAAGCGGCGCGAGAATGACCTGCGCTGCGGCCCGGTCTGCGCGGGCCAGGACGTCTTGCGGGGATTGCGGCGCTGCATGGATGCGCAGATCGACCAGCGGCCCTGATGTCCGACGCCAGAGCGCCGCAAGGCGCGGCTCAAACGCATAGCCTGCCTCATAGGCCAGATATCCGGCGACCCAATGGCCCGCACGTCGCGCCGTTTCAGCGGCTTCAAGGGCCGGGATGACTTCTGAAAGCTCATGCGCGATCAGCCGCTGATGCGGCGCGTCAAACAGGGCGGGGCGGCCTTGCGGCCCATGTTCGATCAGGATCACTCGCGCAGCTCGCTTCCGATTCGGTCTTGTCGCACAGATAGCGCGCGCGGGCCCGATTTGCACTCGCACAGTGCGACGGGGCAGCCGCGAAAACCGTCAGCAGCGCCTTGCGGCCTGCGACTTATCGCCGGGCGAGCGGGGCGATGCTTGTTTCAGCGCGCAGAAAGACTATGCTGTTACTCATGGAAAGCGGAGGAAGACGAATGCCGAAACTGGTGAAGGTCTATATCCAGCAAGTGCTGATCGGGTTCGCGCTGTCGGCTGTGTTCACTGCGATTCTGGTCTATTTCAACATCGGCAATCTTCAGCGGCTGGTCTTCGGGTCCAGCGACGGGCTGCTGGGGTTGTTTCTGATCTTCTTCTTCAACGGGCTGGTCTTTGCCGGGGTGCAATTCGCCATCCGGATCATGCGCATGGGGTATGAAGATGATGACGATGATGATGATCGCGGAACGCCGGTGCGCGCCGAATGGGCCCCTGTGCCGGTGCGCTCGAAATAGGCGGGAAGCGGCAGGCCCGCAGCGACCGTGGTGGCGTGAATTTCCCGAGAGCCTGAGTTAATCAGGTGGTCGCCAGATAACGAGGCCACGACCCCGTCAGAGCCAGCTCCCTCGGATATGCTTATCGGCCACTGGAAAAGGGCCACACACGCGAAGAGCAGAACCTGCCTGTCTCAGACATAGGGCTGCGCATGGTGCAGCGCAAGGGCGATGAATGGCTTGACGGATGTTCATTATTCGCTCACATTTCGCGCGTGGATGACAAGCTGACACTGGCCCCGCCAGGGGTGTTTCTGGCGCGCGGTGTGTGCCGCTGCCTGACCTCGCTTGGATATGCGCCGCTGACCGAATTCGTGCCCGCGCGCGGCTTGCGGGTCGATGTGATGGCGCTGGGACCGAAGGGCGAGGTCTGGGTCGTGGAATGCAAATCCTCGCGCGCGGATTTTCAGTCGGATCACAAATGGCAGGGCTATCTGGACTGGTGCGACCGGTTTTTCTGGGCCGTGGATGTGGATTTCCCGCAAGATCTGTTGCCACCCGAGACCGGCCTCATCCTTGGCGACGGCTTCGGGGCGGAAGTCTTGCGCATGCCCGAGGCGGATCCGCTTGCGCCCGCGCGCCGCAAATCGCTCTTGCAGGGCTTCGCGCGTCAGGCCGCGCTGCGGTTGGCGAGGGTGCATGACCCTTATGATGGTGGGATGGGCTAGGGTGTTGCGTGTGGATAAGGTAGCGCTGTGTTGGTTTGAGCCCTTTGCGGACGCTCGCTTGAGAGCCCAAGCGCGGAATCAAGGCCGCAGGCCGCCGCGCAGCGCCCGACCGCCCCGTCACGCCGGAGGCGTGCCTACGGCACGACGGCGGGCGCTTCCCCCCGTT
>SKRP01000014.1 GCA_007118445.1 Natronohydrobacter sp. | reverse complement strand
TTCGTTGATGGCGCGGTTGCCAATGGCGTGGACAAGAAGAAGGCGGGCGAGGTTTTCGACCTGCTGGAGAAATTCGCCAATTACGGTTTCAACAAGTCGCACGCTGCCGCCTATGCGGTGGTCAGCTATCAGACAGCGTATCTCAAGGCCAATTACCCGGTCGAATTCATGGCCGGTGTGATGAATTGCGATCTGCATCTGACCGAGAAACTGGCCGTGTATAAGCGCGAAGTGGACCGGATGGAGATCGCGGTCATCCCGCCTTGCGTGAACCGGTCGCGCGCGCGGTTCGATGTGAAGGACGGGGCGCTGGTCTATGCTCTGGGCGCGCTGAAAAATGTGGGCGTCGATGCGATGCGGCTGATCGTGGACGGGCGTGGCGAGACACCCTTTGCGACGCTGTTCGATCTGGCGCGGCGGGTCGATCTGAAGCGCGTGGGCAAGCGGCCGCTGGAAATGCTGGCGCGGGCAGGCGCGTTTGACCAGCTGGACCGGAACCGCAAGCGCGTGTTTGAAAGCCTGGATGCGCTGGTCAGCTATTCGGCGGCGATCCATGAGGCGCGCGCCTCTGATCAGGTGTCGCTTTTCGGCGAGGCAGGGGCGGATATTCCCGAACCGCGCCTGAGCCGGTCCGAGGACTGGCTGCCCACCGAGCGGCTGGCGCAGGAGCATCAGGCGATCGGCTTCTATCTGTCGGGCCATCCGCTGGATGATTATGCCGGGCCGCTCAGGCGCAAGCAGGTGATGACGCTGGCCGAGATCGAGAAAAAGGCGGCTGGCGGAGCGCTGGTCGCGAAACTCGCAGGTGCGGTTTCGGCGCGGCAGGAGCGCAAATCGGCGCGCGGCAATCGCTTTGCTTTCGTGCAGCTGTCAGACCCGACCGGGCTTTATGAAGTTACCGTCTTCTCGGATACGTTGGAAGCCGGGCGGCAATATCTGGAACCAGGACAGAATGTCGTGCTGACTGTCGAGGCAACGATGGAGGCCGAGACGCTGAAACTGCTGGCGCGCGGGGTTCAGCCGATTGACGCCGTGGTCGCGGATGCTGGCGCGGCAGGGCTCAAGGTGCATGTTGAACACGCTGACGCAATCGGGTCGGTGGCGGGCTTGCTGGAGCGGTTCAAGGATGGACCTGCGCGCGTGAAAGGGCCGCTGTGGTTCTGCGTGACCAATCCGGCGCTGGGTCAGGCTTATGAAATCGACACCGGGCAGCAGGTTGCTGTGACGCCGCAGGTCCGCGGGGCGGTAAAATCGCTGGGTGGGGTGGTAATGGTCGAGGAGCTGTGAGTGGGTTGACGTAAGGTGCGTGCTCAGCACGCACCTTACCAGACGGTGTTTCTTCACCCAGCGATCATCTCGGATTGCCGCACGATCACCTCGGCTTGCTTGATCGAGGCGATATCGACCAGGCGTCCCTTGTAGACTGTCGCGCCTTCACCGCGCGCCTTTGCCGCTTCCATCGCATCGAGGATCTCGCGCGCTTCCGCCACAGCCGCTTGAGACGGAGTGAAGACCTCGTTGGCGAGCGCAACCTGTTTGGGGTGGATCGCCCATTTCCCGACCATGCCGAGCGTCGCCGAGCGCAGGGCCTGCGCGCGGAAGCCCTCGTCATCGGAAAAATCGCCGAAAGGACCGTCCACCGGCAGAACCCCATGCGTGCGGCAGGCTGCAACAATGGCCGATTGCGCCCAGTGCCAGGGGTCGGACCAGTATTTCGCGCCGTCACGGTGCATGTAGTAGTTTTCCTGCGTGCCGCCGATTCCGGTCGTGGCCATCCCCATCGAGGCCGCGAAATCGGCCGCACCAAGGCTCATCGTCTGCAGGCGTGGTGACGACGCGGCGATTTCCTCGACATGGGCAATGCCTGCGGCGGATTCGATGATGACCTCGAGGCTGATGCGCTTCTTGCGGCTTTTCGCGGCCTCTATGGCACTGACGAGCGCATCGACCGCATAGATATCGGCCGCGCAACCCACTTTCGGGATCATGATCTGGTCCAGCCGGTCACTGGATTGCTCCAGCAGATCGACCACATCGCGATACCAGTAGGGCGTATCCAGCCCGTTGATCCGGACCGAGAGATATTTGTTGCCCCAATCCACCTCATGGGTGGCCGCGATGATATTGGCGCGGGCGGCGTCCTTGTCGGATGGGGCGACCGAATCCTCGAGGTCCAGATTGATCACATCCGCAGCCGAAGCGGCCATTTTCTCGAACAATGCGACGCGCGAGCCGGGGCCGAAAAGCTGGCAGCGATTGGGGCGCGCGACAGGGGTGGGCTGAATGCGGAAGCTCATGGGACACCTTTGCGGTCAGGAAGTTGCGATCATGTCGCGAGCGGTGTTATATTCTTGCGCGGCGTGCCGCAAGCTGATTTCTGCAGGTGCAAAATAGTGGTCGGGTTTGCGTCGGGCGCATTTTTGGCAGGAAATGCTGAAAAATTCTGCATTCTGCGAAGATTCTGCGAAAAATTTACCCTTTCAAGTCAAGATCGACCAAGACATTCAGCGTGATTTGCTCGAAGCTGCGCGGGACAATTGGTTGACGGAGGCCGCCATGATCGAGACCCCTTATCTTCTGTTTCTGGGTGATGCACCCGACCCTCTGGCGGCCAAGGTTGCGCAGGGTATCAAGGATTGGCGCCCGGATTTCGCTGTTGGACAGTTCCGGATGGAAGGGTGCAAAGCCGATATGGGTCTGCCCGACATGACGCTGGTCGAGGCCAGGGCGGCGGGCGCGAGAACGCTGGTGATCGGCGTGGCGAACCGGGGCGGGGTGATCTCGGGCGCGTGGAAAAAAGTGCTGGTCGCCGCGCTGGAGGAGGGGTTTGACCTGGCCTCGGGCCTGCATAACCTGCTGCGCGACGAGCCGGACCTGAAGGCCGTGGCCGAAGCCTGCGGGCGGCAATTGCATGATGTGCGTATCCCGTCGGTGAAATACCCGATCGCCAATGGCATCAAGCGCAGCGGCAAGCGTTGTCTGGCCGTGGGCACGGATTGTTCCGTGGGCAAGATGTATACAGCGCTGTGCATGGAGCGCGAGATGGTGGCGCGTGGCATGAAGGCCAGCTTCCGCGCGACCGGCCAGACCGGGATCCTGATCACCGGGGACGGGGTCCCGCTCGATGCGGTGATCGCGGACTTCATGGCCGGGGCAGTCGAATGGCTGTCGCCCGACAATGACGCGGATCACTGGGATCTGATCGAGGGGCAGGGATCGCTGTTCCATGTGTCCTATTCTGGTGTCACCATGGCGCTGATCCATGGCGGCCAGCCCGATGCGCTGATCCTGAGCCATGAGCCGACGCGCGAACATATGCGCGGATTGCCGGGTTACGCGCTGCCATCGCTGGAGGTGTTGCGCGACACGGCGCTGGGATTGGCGCGGGTGGCCAATCCGGCCTGTCAGGTGGTCGGTGTGTCGGTGAACACGGCAGGGCTGAGTGAGCAGGAGGCGCTGGACTATTGCGCCGGGGTCGAGGCGCGTATGGGTTTGCCGACTGTTGATCCGTTCCGCCACGGTGCCGGGCGGCTGGTCGACGCGCTGGAGGGGGTCTGAGGGGCGCTGCCCCTCACCAGCCCCGCAAGGGGGCTGGTTTCACCCCGGAGTATTTTGAGCAAGATGAAGGAACAGCCTGATGCAGGTCTTTGACGAGCGTTTCGCGCTGGCCGAGGTGTTCACCATCGCGCGCGGGTCGCGGACCCATGCGGATGTTCTGCGCGTCGCAGTGACGCGAGAGGAGATCACCGGGCAGGGCGAATGCGTGCCCTATGCGCGCTATGGCGAGACCATGGCCTCGGTCAGGGCGCAGGTTGAAGGGCTGGCTGAAGGGGTAAGCCGGGCCGCGCTGCAAGGTGCCTTGCCTGCGGGGGCGGCGCGCAATGCTGTTGATTGTGCGCTCTGGGATCTTGAGGCCAAACGCGCAGGATGCCGGGTCTGGGATCTGATCGGCGCGGCTGCACCTGCACCTGTGGTCACGGCCTTTACCCTGTCGCTGGACAGTGCCGAGAAGATGGAAGCAGCAGCGCGGCGTCATGCGCATCGGCCGCTCTTGAAGATCAAGCTCGGCACGCCGGATGACATGCCGCGGCTGGAAGCCGTGCGGCGGGGGGCGCCTGATACGCGGATCATCATCGACGCGAATGAAGGCTGGAGCGCGGATGTCTATGCCGAACTGGCCCCGCATCTGTTGCGGCTGGGGGTGGCGATGGTCGAGCAGCCCCTGCCAGCAGGCGCGGATGACATGCTGGCCGAGATCGCGCGCCCCTTGCCGGTCTGCGCCGATGAAAGCTGCCATGACCGGGCCAGCCTGCCGGGGCTGCGCGGCAAATATGACATGGTGAATATCAAGCTCGACAAGACCGGCGGGCTGACCGAGGCGATGGCGCTGCGCGATGCCGCGCGGGCTGAGGGCTATGGGGTGATGGTGGGCTGCATGGTGGGCACGTCGCTGGCGATGGCACCAGCGGTTCTGGTGGCCCAGGGGGCCGATATCGTTGATCTGGACGGGCCGCTGCTGCTGGCCGAGGATCGCGAACCGCCGCTGTTTTACGATGACAAGGGCGTGCACCCCCCCTTGCCCGCGCTTTGGGGCTGACACATCTTCCCCCGCAATTGCGTTTGCGCTAAGTGTCGGCCAGCTTCAGGAGGATGACCCATGCCAAGATATCGTTCCCGCACCACCACTCATGGCCGCAACATGGCGGGCGCGCGGGGGCTTTGGCGTGCCACGGGCATGAAGGACAGCGATTTCGGCAAGCCGATCATCGCGATTGTCAATTCCTTCACGCAATTCGTGCCGGGCCATGTGCATCTGAAAGACCTTGGCCAGATGGTCGCGCGCGAGGTCGAGAAGGCGGGCGGTGTCGCCAAGGAGTTCAACACGATCGCGGTCGATGACGGGATCGCCATGGGCCATGACGGGATGCTCTATTCGCTGCCCTCGCGCGAGGTGATCGCGGATTCGGTTGAATACATGGTCAATGCGCATTGCGCGGATGCGATGGTCTGTATCTCGAATTGCGACAAGATCACGCCGGGGATGCTGATGGCGGCGATGCGGCTGAATATCCCTTGCGTCTTTGTGTCGGGCGGGCCGATGGAAGCAGGCAAGGTCGAATGGGACGGCAAGACCAAGGCCGTCGATCTGGTCGATGCAATGGTCGTCGCGGCTGATGACAAATACACGGACGCGCAGGTGCAGGCGATGGAGGAAGAAGCCTGCCCGACCTGTGGCTCGTGCTCGGGGATGTTCACGGCCA
>SKRP01000104.1 GCA_007118445.1 Natronohydrobacter sp. | reverse complement strand
GGGCGGGTCTCGATCAGTGGCAGGCCGAATTGTTCCGCGATCTGATAGCCCAGCCCTGTGGCCCCCATTTTCGGGATCGATTTCCCGCCGGTCGCCACGACCAGCGCAGGCGCAGTGAACACCCCGCCCGAGGTCTCGACCCGAAACGCCCTGTCCTGTGTGACCGACGTGATCTGCGTGTTCAGCCGCAGATCGACCCCGGCCTGCGCCATGTCGCGTGTCAGCATCGCGATGATTTCACGGGCAGAGCCGTCGCAGAAAAGCTGGCCCAGGGTCTTTTCATGCCAGGCGATCCCGGCAGCCTCAACTCGGGCAATGAAATCATGCTGCGTGTAGCGCGCCAGTGCCGAGCGCGCGAAACGCGGGTTCTGGGACAGAAACGCCTCTGGCCGGATGTCGAGATTGGTGAAATTGCACCGCCCCCCGCCCGAGATACGGATCTTCTCGCCCGGCGCTTTCGCATGGTCAAGCAGCAGAACCCGCCGCCCACGCCGCCCCGCTTCAATCGCGCAGAACATGCCCGCAGCCCCTGCGCCCAGAATGATAACATCAAATTCCGGCATCACAGGTCACGCGCGCCCGCCTGTGCCCGGCACAGGCACGCGGCACTGTGCGCACCCCCGGCCTGCCCTCTCGCACCGGCACGCCCTGCGCCGGGGGTGCCAAAGGTGCCGCGTCCCCCCGTCACGCCATCACTCCACATCAGACCGCTGCCGCGCCCACATGGCCGCATATTTCCCGCCCTGCGCCAGCAGCGCGTCGTGCGGGCCTTCTTCGACGATCCGGCCCTCTTCCAGCACGATGATCCGGTCGGCATCGACCACTGTGGACAAACGATGCGCAATCGTCAGCACGGTCCGCCCCTGCCCCATGGCGCGCAGACTGTCCTGAATGCTTTGTTCGGTCTGCGTGTCGAGCGCGCTCGTGGCCTCGTCCAGAAGCAGGATCGGCGGGTTTTTCAAGAGCGTGCGCGCGATCCCCACGCGCTGTTTCTCGCCGCCCGACAGCTTCAGCCCGCGCTCGCCCACCGCCGTGTCATAGCCATCGGGCAGCGCCATGATGAAATCATGAATGCGCGCGGCTTTGGCGGCGGCCTCGATCTCGGCGTGCGAAGCGCCCTCGCGGCCATAGGCGATGTTATAGGCAATCGTGTCATTGAACAGGACCGTATCCTGCGGCACCACCCCGATGGCCGCGTGCAGGCTCGATTGCGTCACATCGCGCAGATCCTGCCCGTCGATGCGGATCGCGCCCCCGGTCACATCATAGAAGCGAAAGAGCAGCCGCCCGATGGTCGATTTCCCCGAACCCGAAGGCCCGACAATCGCCACAGTCTCGCCGCCCTTCACCTGCAGGTTGATCCCCTTGAGGATAGGCCGCGCCGGGTCATAGCCGAAGCGCAGATCCTCGAACACGACCGAACCGCGATCCACCACCAGTTCCGCCGCGTCGGCTGCGTCGCGCACGTCCGGGGGCTGGTCCAGCAGATCGAACATCTCGGCCATATCGACCAGCGCCTGCCGGATTTCGCGATAGACCGTGCCAAGGAAGTTCAGCGGCATGGTGATCTGGATCATATAGGCATTGACCATGACGAAATCGCCCACGGTCAGATCGCCGCGCTGCACGCCAATGGCGGCCATCACCATGACCACGACCAGCCCGGTGGTGATCAGCATGGCCTGCCCGAAATTCAGGAATGCCAGCGAGTAATTGGTCTTGACCGCCGCTTCCTCATAGGCGGCCATGGCACTGTCATAGCGCCGCGCCTCCATGGCTTCGGCGTTGAAATACTTGACGGTCTCGAAATTCAGCAGGCTGTCGATGGCCTTCTGGTTCGCATCCGTGTCCTGCTGGTTCATGATCCGGCGCTGGGTCACGCGCCATTCGGTCACGCGGAAGGTGAACCAGACATAGAGGCTGATCGTCACCACCACCGTCGCCAGATACCAGATATCGAACAGCCAGAAGAAGATCACCATGATCATCGCAAGCTGCAGGATCAGCGGGAAGATCGAGAACAAGAGGAAACGCAGCAGGAAATCCACGCCCTTGACGCCGCGCTCGATGATCCGGCTCAGCCCCCCGGTCTTGCGGGTGATATGGTAGCGCAGGCTCAGGCGATGGATATGGCCGAAGGTTTCCAGCGCCAGTTGCCGCAACGCGCGCTGGCCGACGCGGGTGAACAGCATGTTGCGCAATTCCTGAAAGCCGATCTCCATCAGCCGCGCGACACCGTAAGCCACCGTCAGCCCGACCGCGCCGAGCGCCAGCATCCAGCCCGCGCCCTCGCCCGCCAGCGCATCCACGGCGGCCTTGTAGAAAAACGGGGTCGAGACCGCGACGATCTTGGCCAGCACCAGCATCAGGAGCGCCGCGACCACGCGCTGGCGGACCCAGAGATGCGCGGCAGGCCAGAGATAGGGCACCACGCGCCGGATCGTGCGCCAGCCGCTCGCGCGTTCCTGCGACGCAGACGGAAGCGGCGCGCCGGGCGCGGTCGGATCGGGCGCATTCCGGTTGGGCGCAGTGGGGTCGGTTGCAGTCATGGCGGGCTTTCTTGCTGGCGTCCCCGCTATCTAGGTCCACGCCCGCCAAAAGACCAGAGGCGGCGCTCAGGTCTCGCCCGTGCCCGAAAGCTTCATCAGCACCAGCCCGCCCACGATCATCGCTGCTGCCATGACACGCATCGGCGTGACCGCTTCCCCCAGCGCCATGATCCCCACGGTGAACGCGCCCACCGCCCCGATCCCGGTCCAGACTGTATAGGCCGTGCCCAGCGGCAGGGTTTTCATGGCAATCGCCAGCAGCGCGAAACTGCCCAGCATCGACACGCCCATGATCATGGTCGGCACCATCCGCGTGAAGCCCATCGACTGCTTCATCGCAAAGGCCCAGACCACTTCAAGCACACCGGCAATGGCAAGATATATCCAGGGCATATGGTTTTCCTGTTGCGCCAGATCTTCCTGACAGTGAAACGATATTCCGGAAGATCGCAGTCAGGCAAGGAGAATCTGCTCAGCCCATCGGATGAGCCACGATCGCGCGGTGACGGATTTTTCCCTGTCCGAAGCCAGAACGGCGCCGCCAAGCCACCTGGGCTACAGCAAGCCCCGCGCCACAGGCTCAGCCCGGATCATCCGGCAGAATGAACACCTGCCCCGGATAGATCAGATCGGGGTTGCGGATCTGGTCGCGATTGGCATCGAAAATCCGCATATAGCGCGCGCCATCGCCGAAACGGTCCCGCGACATGCCCCAGAGCGTATTGCCGGGCTGCACGATCAACGCCTGAGGACCTGCGGCTTCGCGGGCGATTTCAGGCGTGACCCGCTCGAAAGGGATTTCCGCACGCGAGGTCACCTGCGCGGCCTCGTCCAGTTCATCCACCCGCAGCCGGTAGACCCCGCGCTCGATCCCGTCAAGCTGCGCCTGCCAGTTGCCATCGGGTTCGGCACGGGCGCGCAGGATCGGCTGATTGTCGATATAAATCTGGATATCGGAAGACCCGCGCGCAGCGCGCCCGCTCAGCGCCACATCGCCGCCCGCCCCATAGGTCACCGACTCGATGCTGACCTGCCCCGCCCCTCCGCGCTGCGGCAGGCGCGGAGCCTCGCCCAGCATCTCGACCGATCCGTCCGAACGCATCAGCACCGCCAGCGGGGCCTGACCCACACTCTGATCGCCTGTGGCGGGCAGATCGCCGGGCGCAGGGGCTGCCAGATCCGGGGCCAGATCCGAGGTCAGATCCGAAGACAGGTCGAGGGTGGTTTCCACCGCCGGTTCCTGCGGCAGCGCCTGCGGTGGCGCAGGCGGCGCTGCCGGGGGAAACAGCGGCGCGACCTCGACCTCGCGCATGGTGGCGCGCGGCGCAGGCGCGCCCCCGTTCGGAGTCGCCGCCGTCATCAGATCGCTGCGCGGGGCCAGCATCAGCGTATCGACCGACCGGATCCTGTCGCCATTGGGCAGGCGCACTTCCAGTTCCAGAACCCGCGGGATAGGCGCGGGGTCGAGATCGAACATCAGCACGAATTCGCCTTCAGGCGTGCTGACGGTCTGGGCGACCTGCGCCTCATCAACCAGCACCGCCACGGAACTGGTGGCCGGGGCCTGACCCGCGACCAGCACATCGCCGAGATCGGTCACCCGCACCAGATCGAATCTCGGGGCCTGCGCGGTCATCGCCGGGGCCATGGCGACCTGCATATCCGGCGCGGCCTCATCGCGGGGGCGCGTCTGCACGGCAGGCTCGGTGAGGACCGTTTCCGGCCGGGGCAGATCGGGTTCGGGCGGGTCTGACGGAAAGACGACCACATAGGCCACGCTGGCCGCGCCTGCGACAGCGACCGAGCCCAGAGCCCATTGTGCGAGCACGTCTTTCGGCAGATATTTCAGCATTCCGGTTCTCCAGCGCCCCGAGGCCGCAGCCGGCGCGCATGACTTGCACGAGTCTAACAATCCCGTTAGCGGGAGGCAAAGCAAATTGGAATGGGTTGACATCATGCCGGAGCCGCGACTTTCGATCTGTGTCTTTTGCGGTTCGCGCGCGGGTCTGTCCCCGGCCTATGCGCAGGCCGCGCGTGATCTGGGACAGCTGATCGCTGCACGCGACTGGCGGCTGGTCTATGGCGCGGGCGATATCGGCATCATGGGCGAGGTGGCGCGTTCGGCGCAGGCGGCAGGCGCGCAGGTTTTCGGTGTCATACCGGCGCATCTGATGCAGCTGGAGGTCGGCAAGCGCGATCTGGGCACGCTGGTCGTGACCGAGACGATGCATGAGCGCAAGAAGGTCATGTTCACCAATTCCGACGCGATTGTCGTGCTGCCGGGCGGCGCGGGCACGCTGGACGAGTTTTTCGAGGTGCTGACATGGCGCCAGATCGGGCTGCATGAAAAGCCGATTTTCCTGCTGAATACGGACGGGTTCTGGGACCCGCTGATCGCGCTGGTCGATCATGTGATCGATCAGGGTTTCGCCGCGGGGTCGCTGCGGGAGTTTTTTGTGGTGGTGGAAACGGTGGAGGCTTTGGAAGGGGCTTTGGGGGCGGTGGTTTGAGTGCTTCTCACTAGGCGAGAAGAGGCCATTGCAGACGCTCGCTTGAGAGCCCAAGCGCGGAATCAAGGCCGCAGGCCGCCGCGCAGCGCCCGACCGCCCCCCGGGCGGGCGCTTCCCCCGTTGCGCATTGCCCCACTGTCGGAATATGCCGCACCATAAACTGCCCAGCCTGACCGGAGTGAGCGCCCCCCGCGGTCGGGCGCTGC
>SKRP01000299.1 GCA_007118445.1 Natronohydrobacter sp. | reverse complement strand
GCCAGACGCAGCGCGACCCAGCCGCCGGTGATCGCGGCGCAGCGGGTGCCGCCATCGGCCTGAATCACATCGCAATCAATCGTGATCTGACGTTCGCCAAGCGCAGAGCGGTCCACACAGGCGCGCAAGCTGCGCCCGATCAGGCGCTGGATTTCGACTGTGCGGCCCTGCTGCTTGCCCGATGCCGCTTCGCGGCGCACGCGGGTATTGGTGGCGCGCGGCAGCATCCCGTATTCCGCTGTGACCCAGCCCAGCCCGGTATTGCGCAGGAACGGCGGCGTGCGGTCCTCGAGCGAGGCGGTGCAGAGCACTTTCGTATCGCCCACCGAGATCATGCAGGAGCCTTCGGCATGTTTCGTGACATGCGGTTCGATTGAAACAGCGCGGATTTCGTCTAATTGTCTGCCGGAAGGGCGCATCGGGGATACCTCTTGAGTGATGCTGTCTCGATACAGGGGGCAAGGTTGCGGATGCAAGCCTGTTTGCCCTTGAAACATGTGTGTTTTTGCAGTCCCCTGTTGCTTGCGTCGGAGTTATCTGCGGGGTGTGTGATATGGCCAGGACACAGGATTCCAGAGTGCTGATGGCGGAAATGACCGACCGTTCGCGCGAGGTGTTTCGTCGCGTCGTCGAGGGCTATCTGCATTCGGGTCAGCCTGTGGGATCGCGCAGCCTGACGCGGGACATGAGCGAGAAGGTCTCGGCCGCGACGATCCGCAATGTGATGCAGGATCTGGAATATCTGGGGCTTCTGGGTAGCCCGCATGTGTCGGCCGGGCGGGTGCCGACCCAGGCCGGGTTGCGGCTGTTTGTGGACTCGCTTCTGGAAGTGGACCCGCTGGACGAGAAGGACCGCGAAAAGCTGGATTCAACGCTGGGCAGCAATGAACGCGATGTGGCGGGATTGCTGGAGCAGGTGGGCGGCGCGCTGAGCGGGATCACGCAGGGCGCGTCGCTGGTGCTGTCGCCCAAGCATGAAGCGGCGGTGAAGCATATTGAATTTGTATCGCTGTCGCCGGAGCGCGCGCTGGTGGTGCTGGTCTTTGCCGATGGGCATGTCGAGAACCGGATTTTCACCCCGCCTGCCGGGATCACGCCCTCGGCGCTGCGCGAGGCGGCGAATTACCTGAATTCGATGATCGAGGGGGCGACTGTGTCCTCGCTTCTGGCGCGGTTCAAGGCCGAGATGATGCGCAACCGCCGCGAGATCGACGCGCTGGCCAGCAGTCTGGTCGAACAGGGGCTGGCGATCTGGGAGGAAGACGCGCCGTCCGAGGCGCGGCTGATTGTCCGGGGTCGGGCGAATCTGCTTGACGAGGGCGCGGCGGCTGAGGATATCGAGCGTATCCGCACCCTGTTCGATGATCTGGAGCGCAAGCGTGACATTACCGAGTTTCTGGAACTGACCGAGCAGGGCGAGGGGGTTCGCATTTTCATCGGGGCCGAGAACCGTCTTTTTTCGCTGACGGGTTCAACTCTGGTGGTTTCTCCTTATATGAACGCCGAACGCAAGATTATCGGGGCCGTGGGTGTGATTGGCCCGACGCGGCTGAATTACGGGCGGATCGTGCCGATTGTGGATTATACAGCGCAGCTGGTCGGGCGGGTGCTGACAGACAGGTGTAATGAATGAAGGAAGAAGATCGAAACATGGCGGAACCGAAGCTGAACCCGGATATGGCGGATGCGCCACAGGACGCCCCTGGACAGCCCGCAGAAGAAGCGCCCTCGCCGCTGGAGGCCGAACTGGCCGCAGCCCTGGCCGAGCGTGACGAGATGCGCGACCGGATGATGCGCGCGCTGGCCGATGCCGAGAACAGCCGCAAGCGCGCTGAGAAGGACCGCCGCGATGCGCAGCTTTATGGCGGCGCGCGGATCGCGCGGGACATGCTGCCGGTCTATGACAATCTGGCGCGGGCGCTGAATGCCGCGACTGATGAAACCCGCGCAGCGGCAGCGGGTCTGGTCGAAGGGGTCGAGCTGACCCTGCGCGAGCTGACCAATATTCTGGGCAAGCATGGTGTGGAGCGGGTCTGCCCGGAAGTGGGCGATATGTTTGATCCGCATACGCATCAGGCGATGTTCGAGGCCCCGGTGCCGGGAACAAAGGCCGGGCAGATCATTCAGGTGATGGCCGAAGGGTTCAAGCTGCATGACCAGCTTTTGCGGCCGGCGCAGGTGGGGGTGTCCTCGACCCCTGCGGGGTGATGCGGGGGCGGTCGCTTAGGGCTTGGCATCTGCGCCGGGATCGGGCATGGGGCGCGGATGGGCTTCCGGTTTGACATATCAGTGCGTGACGGGCGGGCGCGGACGGGGGTGATTTCCACCCCGCGCGGCGCGATTCGGACGCCCGCTTTCATGCCTGTCGGCACCGCTGCGACCGTGAAGGCGATGCTGCCGGGTTCTGTGCGCGAGACGGGCGCTGATATCCTGCTGGGCAATACCTATCATCTGATGCTGCGCCCCACCGCCGAGCGGATCGCGGCTTTGGGCGGTTTGCATAGGTTCATGAACTGGGACCGGCCTATCCTGACGGATTCGGGCGGGTTTCAGGTGATGTCGCTGGCCAGTTTGCGCAAGCTGACGGAAGAGGGCGTGCGCTTTGCCAGCCATATCGACGGGTCCAAGCATCTGCTGACGCCGGAACGCTCGATGGAGATCCAGCGTCTTCTGGGCTCGGATATCGTGATGTGTTTCGACGAATGCCCCGCGCTGCCTGCGGACCGGGGCGCGATTGCGGCCTCGATGGAGCTGTCGATGCGCTGGGCGCAGCGCTCGCGCGAGGCGTTCGGCGACCGGCCCGGACATGCGCTGTTCGGCATCCAGCAAGGCGGGCTTGAGCCTGATCTGCGCGCGCAATCGGCCGAAGCGCTGGCAGCGATCGGGTTCGATGGCTACGCGATTGGCGGGCTGGCCGTGGGCGAGGGGCAGGAGGCCATGCTGGGCGTGCTGGATTACGCCCCCGGACAGCTGCCAGCGGACAAGCCGCGCTATCTGATGGGGGTGGGCAAGCCCGATGATATTGTCGGTGCCGTGGAACGCGGCGTGGATATGTTCGACTGCGTGCTGCCCTCGCGTTCGGGGCGGACCGGGCAGGGCTGGACCGCACGCGGGCCGGTGAACCTGCGCAATGCGCGCCACAAGGATGATCCCCGCCCGCTGGAAGAAGGCTGCGACTGCCCGGCCTGCCGGGGCTACAGCCGCGCCTATCTGCATCATGTGATCAAGAGTGACGAGATCATAGGGTCGATGTTGCTGACATGGCATAACTTGCGGTATTACCAGCGGCTGATGCAGGGGCTGCGCGATGCGATCTGCGCGGGCACTCTGGCCGCTTTCGTGACTGCGTTTCACGCGCAGCGCGCGCAGGGCGATATCGAGCCGATTTGAGGAGACTGGAATGGCGCAGGACATGCTCTCGACCGTGGTGAAACCGATCCACAAGGAGGGCACCAAGTTCATCAGCATCTTTGCGGTGGTGACTGTTGCGCTGTTCTGGATCTGGCAACCGCTGGGCTGGATCGGGGTCGGGCTGACGGTCTGGTGCTATTATTTCTTCCGCGACCCCGAGCGCCAGACCCCGATTCGCGAGGGGCTGCTGGTCAGCCCGGCGGATGGGGTGATCTCGCTCATCGAACCAGCTGTGCCCCCTGCCGAGCTGGAGATGGGCGATCAGGCGCTGACGCGGGTTTCGGTCTTCATGAATGTGTTCAACTGCCATGTGAACCGCGCACCCATCGGGGGGCGGATCAGCAAGATTGCCTATCGTCCGGGGAAGTTCCTGAATGCCTCGCTCGACAAGGCGAGCGTGGATAATGAGCGCAATTCGATGGCCATCGAAATGGCCGACGGGCGCAAGGTCGCGGTGGTGCAGATCGCCGGGCTGGTCGCGCGGCGGATCCTGTGCGAGGTCGAGGAAGGCTCGGACCTGCAGACCGGCGCGCGTTTCGGCATGATCCGTTTCGGCAGCCGCGTCGATGTCTATCTGCCCGAAGGTGTGCAGCCGCTGGTGGCGCTGGGCCAGACGATGATTTCGGCTGAAACCGTGATCGCGGATCTGACCAGCCTAGAGCCCCGCCGGATCGCCGAGGCGCGCTGACATGGCCACCCGCGACCGCCTGCCGCTGTTGCAACTGGTGCCCAATCTGGTGACAATCCTGGGCATGTGCGCGGGCCTCAGTGCGATCCGTTTCACCTTTGACGAACGGTTCGAGCTGGCAGCGGCGCTGATCATCTTTGCCGCGGTGATGGACGCGTTTGACGGGATGCTGGCGCGCAAGCTGAATGCGGCCAGTTCCTTCGGGGCGGAACTCGACAGTTTCGCCGATTTCGTCAGCTTCGGGGTCGCGCCGGGAATACTGGTCTTCGGCTATGCGCTGGCCGGGCCATTCGCCGGGGTGGGCTGGATTTTCGTGCTGGTCTTTGCGGTCTGTGCCTGCCTGCGACTGGCGCGGTTCAATATCTCGCGCACCGCCCCGGATGAAGCGCCCAAGCGGCATTTCGTGGGCGTGCCTGCGCCTGCGGGGGCGATGCTGGGGCTGCTGCCGGTGTTTCTGGGCCTCGCTGATCTGGTCGATCCGTCCCGCGCGCCCGTGCTGGTGGCGCTCTATCTGGCGGGGGTGGGGCTGTTGATGGTGTCGCGCCTGCCGACACCGTCGATCAAGGCAATGCGGATCGCACGGGAAAATGCAATCTGGGTGTTGATTGGCATGAGTGCCTTTGTCGGCTTGTTGTTCCTGCGCACATGGCTGACCTTTGTCATTGCCGATCTGGTTTATCTGGCCGTGCTGGCTTGGCTTGCGCTGCGGCAGAAACGCGCTGCAACGGGTCCCTAGATTTTGCCCGCGTTGCGCAGATTTCTGGTCGCTTTATGCTTGACGCGGGCAGGGGGATTGCGTAGATCGCCCCTACCGCGCGGTTGTAGCTCAGTTGGTTAGAGTACCGGCCTGTCACGCCGGGGGTCGCGGGTTCGAGCCCCGTCAACCGCGCCACTTTCAAAAACCCTCGCCCTTTGGGCGGGGGTTTTGTTTTGGTTCTCGACTTTTACACGCGGCACGCCATTTCCGCCTGCATGAGTGAGTTCACCCCGCGCCCTGTCCCCGAACGCGCCCTGTCGCGCAACCTGCATCTTGGCCGTGTCGCCGGGGGCGTGCTGGGGTCGACGCTGGGCGGCGCGCTGGGCCAGATGCTGCGCGGCAACCGGCCTGATCTGGCGGCGGCGGCCTTGAACCCCGCCAATGCGGTGCGGGTCGCAGGGGGCCTCGCGCATCTGCGCGGGGCGGCGATGAAGCTGGGGCAGATGCTGTCGATGGAAAGCGGCG
>SKRP01000144.1 GCA_007118445.1 Natronohydrobacter sp. | reverse complement strand
TCATCAGAACGGGCTTCAGCCCGAACATCGAAAAATCAGTCACGTCTCAGTCCTTATACTGCCCGCACAAACAGGCGATTGGCCCCGGCGGATGCCGGGGCGGGTTTGGGGGCACATCGTCACATGCGCCGCCCCCCACGCGTGATGTCGGGAAGCAAATTGCGGGTGATTCACCCTGCCTGCAGCCGCGAATATGCTCACGCGGCATGGCTGCAGATGACATTCAGATGGAGGCTTGTGGCTGATATGTCAAGCTTTCAATGCGGATCGGGCTGGCGCGCGGCCAGCGCCAGCACACCAGCCAGCGCACACATCGCAATCGGGAACATGGTAAAGACGCCGAAGCCGAATGCCAGGTACATGCCCGCGCTGGAGGTCAGCAACAATACTCCGCCGAGGCGATTGACCGACCGCGCCATCGCGGCGCCTGCAATCGCCATGACTGGCGCCGCGAGACTCATCAGCCGGATCAGCCCCATATTCGCCACACCACCTGTAAATTCGACCAGTTCCGGGTAGCGAATCAGCAAATCCGTGTAGCCGAAGCTGAAAAAACCGACCAACATGCCCCATAGGCCACCGATCAAACCCAGCGTCAGGGCCGCGTTGCGCATCTCCCGGTCATCCTTTCATATTATTGGGCAACAGCCCGGCATGCGCGACCCCTAGCAGCAAAACTCTTGCGTTTTAAGCGGGCTCTGGCAAAATCAGGCATGGGATGACAGACTTTCCAAGACGCCTCTGTTTGACAGCCGGCCAAGGAAGACCTGGCTGAACGGCCCCAAGGCAATGACGCCGAGGGTAGGACAAACGAGGAGAAGACCGATGCCGACAGGCACCGTGAAATGGTTCAACACCACCAAAGGCTATGGGTTCATCGCCCCTGAAGGCGGCGGCAAGGATGTGTTCGTGCATATCTCTGCGGTCGAGCGCGCCGGGCTGACGGGCCTCGCTGATGATCAGAAAGTCGAATACGAATTGCGCGCCGGGCGTGACGGGCGGGAATCCGCAAGCGATCTGAAACTGCTCTGAGCGCGTGGCTCAGGCGACCCCGAGGGCCGATTGCACATCGGCCTTCCAGCCCAGATACAGCGCTTCGCCTGCGCGGATGACAGGGCGTTTCATCAGCGCCGGATGGGCGGCCAGAAGCGCATCCGGGTCCGCTGCGCGCGACTGCGCATCCAGTCCGCGCCATGTGGTTGAAGCGCGATTGATCAGTGCATCCCCGAACCGGGCCAGAAATTCGGCGCGCTCTGCATCACTCAGCGGTGTGGCCCGGATATCGTGGAAGCTGGCCTCGGGCAGGGCTTTGCGCGCCTTGCGGCAGGTGTCGCAGGTCTTGATGCCGTAGATCGTCACAGACATGATATCCTCGCTCAGCATGGGATCAATGGGCGTCAAACAGCGCGAGGCTGCGCTGCAGGAAATCCGCGCGGGTCTCGGTCTGTTCCATCAGCAATTCATGCAGCGCGCCGGGGTATTCTGCAAGCGTGCCGTCCGGCCAATCTGCCATCCGTGCCGTGATGGCGTCGGGCGCGACCAGCAATTCGCGCGTGCCCAGCCCGCAAAAGGCAGGCAGCGCCGGAGCAGGCCGTTGCGCGAGCGCTCTGGTTTCGGCCAGGGCAGCTGCCAGCCAGCGTAAGCTTGGGGCCCCAAGGCGCAGGGCTTCATGGCGTCTGACCTGATCCTGCATCCAGGTATAACGCGCAAGATCGCTTGTCAGCTCATTGTCATCGAACGGATTTTCCCAGAGGCGGAACTTGATGCCCGCGCCCGGTATCTCGCGCATATCCGCGCCCGCCAGCCCCAGTGTCGCGGTCGCCAGCCGCACCGTCTGTGCCAGGGCCGGGCTGACCGGCAGGCCCCACATCGGCGCGCTGAAAGCGCAGGCGCGCGCCACAAACCCGTTCAGAAGCGCGCGCAAGGAGATGCACCCCCCCATGCTATGGGCCAGCAGATAGCGCGGCGCATCGCCTGCCCGCTGGTCCAGCAGGGTGCGAAAGGCTGCGACATCCTGCTGATATTCGGCGAAATCGCCGACATGGCCGCGCAGGGGCAACCCTGCAGGCCGGTCCGACAGCCCCTGACCGCGCCAGTCTATCAATGCCGCGCCATAGCCCGCCTGCGCCAGATCGGCGACGACATGGCCGTATTTCTCGATCACCTCGGTCCGGCCGGGAAAGATCGCTACCAGCCCTTTCGGCCCGACAGGCCAATGCGCCATGCGCAGCCGCGTGCCGTCTTCGGCATGTCCCCAGATCACAGCTTCAGGCGGGGGCGCATCCGCGATATCTGCGAAAAACGGCGCGCTGGCGGACATCAACTCAGGGCAGAGCCGAGTTTCATCGCCATGCCCATATTGCCTTCGATCTTCAGCTTGCCGGTCATGAAAGCGGTGGTCGGGTTCACATCGCCCTCGATGATGCCGCGAAAGGTCTCGGCGCTGGCGATCATGGTCACATCGGCCTCGTCATCGCCGATCCGCACACCATTTTCATCGACCATGATGCAGCCTTCGCCAGTGATGTCGAATTTCGCTGTGCCGTCAAAGCCGTTGGGCATACGGTTCGACAGGGCCTCGGTGGCTTTGGTCAGCATCTCGCTCATTCAGGTCTCCCAGGATTTCCGATTTGTGATGCCGCGCATATGGATTCGCGCGGCCTTTGCGCTACAATCGAGGTTATGAACATTCGCGCGCGCATACTCAATCCTGTCGTTGCGGCATTGGCCGGGTTTTTGCTTGTCGTGCCGGTCACCACCACAGTTACGGCCAGCGAAACCGGACCCGACGAGACGACGGCACAGTTATTGGCAGAATTGCAAAAGCCCGATCAGGAAGGCTGGCAGCGGCTGGAGCGTCAGATCACCCGCGCCTGGTCGCGATCCGGCTCGGCCAGCGCGGATCTGCTGCTGCAGCGAGGGCGCGCGGCGATGCGCGATGGCCAGACCGAGGCTGCACTTGAGCATTTCACGGCCGTGATCGACCATGCGCCGGAATTTGCCGAAGGCTATCATTCCCGCGCAACGGCCTGGTTCATGGATGGCAAACTGGGCCGCGCGATGGAGGATCTGCGCATGGCGCTGGCCTATAATCCCAACCATTTCTCGGCCCTGGCGGGACTGGGACGGATTTTCGAGGATATTCAGGACTATGAGCGCGCGCGCGCAGCGTATCGCGCGGCCACGGCTATACATCCGCACCGGGCTGACGTAAACACAGCGCTCGAACGGCTGGACCGACGGCTGGACGGCACGGCGCTGTAACACAGCGCGGCAAGAGGGAATGGGCGGATGAACATGCGCGCGCAGTCGCGGGCCGTCGCGGTGTTGGGGCCGACCAATACCGGCAAGACGCATTACGCCATTGAACGGATGCTGGCGCATCGGACCGGGGTGATCGGCCTGCCGCTGCGCCTGCTGGCACGCGAGGTCTATGACCGTATCCGCGCCGCGCGTGGCCCGGATTGCGTGGCGCTGGTGACTGGCGAGGAACGCATCGTTCCGGATCGCACGCAATACTGGGTCTGCACAGTCGAGGCGATGCCGCTTGAAATCGGCGCGGATTTCGTGGCGATTGACGAAATCCAGCTCTGCGCCGATCCCGAGCGCGGCCATGTCTTTACCGACCGTCTGCTCTCGGCGCGGGGCTTGCATGAAACGCTGTTCATGGGTTCGGACACGATGCGCAGCGCGATTGCCGCGCTGGTGCCGGGGGTGCAGTTCCAGCGCCGCGAGCGGATGTCGCAGCTCACCTATTCAGGTTCGAAAAAGATCAGCCGTATCCCGGCGCGCGGGGCAATTGTCGGGTTCAGTGTTGAGAATGTGTATGCGATAGCCGAGCTGATCCGCCGGCAGAAAGGCGGTTGTGCGGTGGTGATGGGGGCGCTCAGCCCGCGCACGCGCAATGCGCAGGTCGATCTGTATCAGAATGGCGATGTCGATTATCTGGTCGCGACCGATGCGATCGGCATGGGGCTGAATCTGGATATCAAGCATGTGGCCTTTTCGGCCACGCGCAAGTTTGACGGCCGCCGGATGCGCCCGCTGGCCCCGGATGAGCTGGCCCAGATCGCAGGGCGCGCGGGTCGCTATCAGAATGATGGCAGTTTCGGTGTGACCGGGGAAGCGCGGCCCTTGCCGGACGAGGTGATTGCCGCCATCGAGTCGCATTCCTTTCTGCCGCTGCGCAAACTGCAATGGCGCAATGCAAGGCTGGAATTCGGCACGCCCGAGCGGCTGATTACCTCGCTGGAGAAACAGACCGACAATGACTGGCTGTCGCGCGCCCGCGACGCCGATGATGTGCTGGCGCTGAAAACCCTGTCCGCGCAGCCCGAGATTCGCGACCGGCTGCGCGACGCGCGCGATCTGAAACTTCTGTGGGATGTCTGCCGTGTGCCGGATTTTCGCGGCATATCTGCGGCGGAACATGCCGGGCTGTTGGGGCGGGTCTATGATTTTCTGCATGATGCAGGGCGGATCGACGCGGACTGGCTGGCGCGCAACATCAAGCGCATTGACCGCACCGATGGCGATATCGACACATTGTCGAAACGGCTGGCCTATATCCGCACATGGACCTATATCGCGCAGCGCAAAGCCTGGGTCGATGATGAAAATCATTGGCGCGAGGCGACGCGCGCTGTAGAAGACCGTCTGTCAGACGCCTTGCATGAGCGGCTGACCCAGAGATTTGTTGACCGGCGCACCAGCGTTCTGCTGCGGCGGTTGAAGCAGAAGGAGAGCCTTGTGGCTGAGGTGAACGACAAGGGCGAAGTGACCGTCGAGGGTCAGTTGATCGGGCGGCTGGAGGGCTTCCGCTTCCAGCCCGACAAGACGGCCCATGCCGATGAGGCGAAAACGCTGCGGCAGGCGTCACTGGCGGCGCTGGTGCCGCTGTTCCATCTGCGCGCGGACAAGTTCTACAACGCCCCCGATACCGAGTTCGAATTTACCGAACAGGGCGGTCTGATGTGGGGCACAACGGCGGTCGGCAAGCTGGTCAGGGGCGATGATCCCTTGCGCCCGCAGGTTGCGGCCTTTGTCGATGACGAGGCAGGCCATGATGTGACCGAGAAAGTCCGCCGCCGGTTGCAGCATTTCATCGACCGCAAGATTGCAGCACTCTTTGAGCCCTTGATGAACATGACCCGCGACGAGACGCTGTCGGGGCTGGCGCGCGGTGTGGCCTTTCAACTGGTCGAGGCGATGGGCGTGATCCCGCGTGAGACAATCGCGCAGGACGTCAAGGCGCTCGATCAGGATGCGCGCGGGATGCTGCGCAAGCATGGGGTGCGCTTCGGGCAATACACGATCTTCCTGCCGCTGCTGCTGAAACCCGCCCCGACCCGGTTGCGGCTGGTGCTGCGTTCGCTGACCGAGGG
>SKRP01000028.1 GCA_007118445.1 Natronohydrobacter sp. | reverse complement strand
TGGACGGCCGAAAAGACCGTGGCCAAGAGCAGAGCGGCCGCGGGCAGGATCAGCCAGCCCGGCATCGCGCCGTCCCAGATCAGATGCACGGCGGCGACCATGGCCAGCGTGATCAGCGGTGTGATGGCCGTCCAGAGCGGCGCAGCCAGCTTATCTGCGCTGCGCGCCGTCACGCTCAGTCCGCAGCCTGAAAGACGAAGGGTTCTGCCGTTTCAAACTCGCCCGAGACCTCGCCGGTCAGGATGCGTTCCATATCCACGCCAAGATCGAGTTTACGGATCTCGGCCCCCTCGGACAGGTCGAGATTTTCGATATCCACCCAGAAGATGCTGGGCGAAATCACGGATTCGACATGGTAGCGCAGCGCCTTGTGATCGGCCACGACGCGCCAGCGGGTGGTGGACAGGTTGGGCTGATCCGCGATGGAAATGCCCCAGGGGACCGATGTCTGGCGGATCACACTGAACACGGCCGCAGTAGCGATACGCGGATCATCGCTCTGGACGACCGAATTGATGTAGAAGCTTGCGCGCACGAACCTGTCCGAAGCGCGCACTGTCCCTGGCATGAATTCGCGCGGATTGACCGCGTCCCAGTAGTCCAGAACCGCGAGCTGCCGGTCGAAAGTTGGCTCGTTGGTCATGACCTGATAGCTGCGGTCATGCCAGATGACCATCTCGCCCGCCACGAATTCAATGATCGCGCTGTCGCCCGTGGCGTCCGACATCGACAGATGCACGGTTGCAGCCCGTCCGGGGGGTCCGACAGGCACTTCGCCGCCAGCCACCAGCACGGGGTTTGCCTGCAAGTCTGCGACAGCTTCCGCGACGGTCGCATAGCGGTCGAGCAGATATTGTGGAAACACGGATAACGAGATGCGGGGCGTTTCGCCATCATCTTCGGGGTAGCTGGCTTCGACTTCCCATAGCAGGTTCACATTCAGACCGGCTTCGTTCAGGCCATCAGCCGTTGCGATGTCATAGCCCGTGGTCACCACGCTGCCATATCGCGCCACCCATTCCGCCGATCTGTCCCCTGCCGCGCCATCGCGGGCGACCCCGCGCGGCATCGCCCAGAGATTGCTGACCATGGGCAGTTTCCAGTCCATGCTCCGACCCGTCAGCACACGGTCCTCGGGGCCAAGATACACGGCCCGCGTGCAGGCTTGCGCGACATCCGCAATCAACAATGCGGCGGCGCAGCAGGCACCACAGGCGAAATTTGTGATCAGGCGCATCTTCGACTCCCCAGCTGTAATTGTTATTCTATAACATGCTTGACGCCGTTCGGCAGTGCAACAGTCTTCAGAACCGGAATGTGGCCCCGAGGATCGGTCCGCTCATGCGCATGTCGAATCTTGTCCCGCCCGAGCGGTAATCCACATGCAGATGACGATAACCTGCCGAGAGAAAAGTATTTTGACGAAACTGGTAATTCACGGTGCCCAGCAATTGCGCTGTCTGGCGCGATCCGGCCCCGAAACCACCCACATCCGCATAGAGCAAAGCCGACCAGCCCGGTGCGAGCTGGAAATTGGCACGCGCGGCGATGATCGGGTCAGTGAAACTGGCGCTTCGCATGGCTGATGCGCCGGGAAACACACCTGGAATTGGCGGGACATCAACCTCGCCCCGCAAACGCCAATGCCGCAGACCGCCAAGAATGTCGAAAGTCGCGTCCGGGGATGACGCAACGCGATACCCGGCCAGAGCTGTGATCGATGTCTGGCGCATCTTTCCCGATGCGGGCAGCGCCGCCGGGGCGGGCGGGCTTGGGGTCACGCCGCTGCGCGAAGAGGATGACGTGCTGAAATCCCCCATGAACACCAGATTGCCACGGCGCGCGTAGGCCGAGACGAAAAACGCCGCGTCCAGATCTCCGAGCAGGTCGGAGAAGGATTTGCTGACCGAAACTGTGGGGGCACCGGTAAAGGGCGTGATATCCCCGCCAAGCCCCGACGCCCAGACATAAGGGGTGATCTGGAACACGGTGTCGGGGGTGCTCTGGGCCTGCGCGGCTCCGCTCAGGCCAAAGACGGCAAGCGCCGAGGCAATTGTTGTCTTCAATCGGGTCATGATGCGCTGTCCTCGTTTGGCAATCAGGTTGTCAGACTGTCCTTGGCGATGCGCCCGTCTTTCATGATCAGATTGATCCGCCCTGCAGGATCGTCCAGAAAGTCGAGCCCCTGTTCCGGATCGGCATCCACCACCAGCAGATCGGCCAGCGCCCCCTCGGCAATCACGCCAAGCCGCCCCTCATAGGGCGCGCGCTCGCCCGACATGCCCAGCAACTGCCCTGCAGCCCCTGTGGCACAGCGCAGCGCCTCGAGCGGGGACATGAAACGGGCGAATTTCGCCAGTTGCCGACCTTGACTGGTCACGCCGGCCGGGTTGAACAGGATATCCGTGCCGAAGGCGAGGGGCACATTATGCTTCACGGCCAGCTCGAAAGCACGTTCGGTCCCGGCTGCGACTTCAAGCTGCTTCCGACGCTGCGCCGGGTCATCCTTGGGGTTGGCGTCCTCATCGTCCAGAAACGGCTGGATCGACCACCACACGCCTTCACCCCCCATGATCTGAACCGTTTCCTCATCAGCGAGTTGCCCATGCTCGATCGACTTGACCCCGGCGGATACAGCGCGGCGGATGCCACCCGGCGTGTAGACATGCGCGCAGACATAAGTGCCCCAGTCTTCGGCCGCCTCGACAGCGGCACGCATCTCGCGTTCGGTGAACTGGATGCTCTCCAGCGGATCATACAGCGATGAGACACCGCCCCCCGCCATGATCTTGATCTGGCTTGCGCCCTTCATCAACTGCTCGCGCGTCGCGCGCAGCACCATATCGGCCCCGTCGGCAATCAGCGCGACCCCCTGCCGTTCAATGTAATTGGCAGGGGTATCGGGGAAGCGGGGCAATTCGTTCAGGAAACGGAAATCCCCATGCCCTGAAGTCTGCGAAATCATTGCACCACAAGGAAAAATGCGCGGGCCAGAGACCACACCGCGGTCAATGGCCATCTTCAGCCCGAAGGAGGGCCCACCCAGATCACGCACTGTGGTAAAGCCGCGCATGAGCGTCGCACCGGCCTGGCGGCCCGCCATCAGATGGACGAAACCGATATCCTGCGTGGCCGCCGCGACCATGCTGACGCCCACCAGCGTCGCGTGCCAATGCGCGTCTATCAGCCCCGGAATGACCGACCGGCCCCCGCAATCGATGCGCTCGGCATCCTCGGGGCCCTGACCGGCGGCAGGAAAGCCCGTGATCCGCTGCCCTTCGATCAGGATGTCACGCCCTTCCTGCATCGCGAGCGTTTCGCCATCGAAATAGCGCAGGTTGGTCAGCAGGAGCGGCCGTCCCGGCGTCTGGGCGCGCAGCTCTTCGGGGGCGAGGCCAAAGCCTGCGAACATGCCCATCACCGCGGCCGTGCCGCCCAGCATCTGCCGCCGGGTCAGGTCCATCTCGATCCGACGAAAGGCGGCCTGAGTATAAGGCGCGCCACAATGGCATGGGTCAATGCCCGCTTCCTGCGCAAGTATAGGGTCACAACAAGCGGTGCACATGTGTTTTCTCCTGATTTTTTCCAATGCCGACAGCGATTTCAATGATGCGGAGTGTGGACAGACTGGAAACGGGCCAGCACATGCCCGGCCTCATCACGCAGCCGCAGAATGTGACCATCGCTGTCATGGCCCGCGACGACACCCAGCATGTCGCGCATCGCCGTTTCCAGCTCATCCAGCTCGGGCGGACAGGCCATCATTGTCATCGCCACGGGGCCGAAACCAAGCGTGTCCCCGTCCCGCTCGTAGTTGCCCATCATCATGTTGCAGCCCACAGTCGCCGAAAAACGCGGCTCTTCACCGGGCAGAAGCAAAAGATAGGGTTCGCGGTGTTGCGTTACGGCAGACAGGTCGTGGACACCGATTTCCTGAATGCGCCAGTAGGTGTTGACCAGGTCGGCTGCGGCGCGTGCTGTTGCACATGCTCCACCCGGCGTGACATGGTGCAGCTGTTCGACCCTCAATGATCGACGCGACGGACCTTCCATCTGCTCCGCCTCTGCGATCCGGCCATCAAGCCGGACCAGCAGTGGCGCTTGCGGGGGGAGCGCTGCCCCCAGATAAGCCTGTTCAAGCGCGATATAGCCGTCTTGCATCAGAACCGGAAAGCGCTGTCCCGTCATGCATTCGGTAAACAGCCCGGCATCGGCGAAATAAACGAACTCGCCGGTCATCGGCATTGCAATATCGAACGGGTCCAGCATGCCTGGCGCAAGCTCGTATGGCAGCTCCGAGTCAATCGGCTGACCATCGCTGCCCAACAGCCGCAAATGACCATTGCCAAGGATTTGCCACTCGGGCGCTTCTGACGCAGACAGTATCAACGCATTGCGCTGCGGGTCGACATGCCAACGCCCGATCACATCATCAGTGCGATCTTGCTCAAGATACTCCCGTTGCAGAGCAAATCCGCCTTCTGGCCACAAATCGAGATGGTGACGAATTCCGGGACAATCGGCACATGGCAGCACGCCACCAAAACTGGCCGGAAGCGATAACCCATGCGCACCCGAAACTTGCTCAACCTCTGGTTCCTGAGCGAATGTGGCCAAGGAGGAAAGAAGAACCAGGAGCGACGCGGCAACAGGCAAGCGCAAGGGATACCTCTTTCTGTCTGTGTGTCCAATTGGGAAATTATCAGTGAAACGTCATCAGGCAAGAATTATTTTTCCGGAGACGCGGTTTTTTAGCGTGTTGGCAGTCATTTACGTTCAGGAAATCTTGCGGATCGGGATAACGCGGGCAAGCTGCAGCGCAATCATCCTGCAGTGCAGCCCAGTTCCGTCATCCGCACGCTGAGTACCGCAACCAGCTGCCGGAAAACCCTGTATTCCCGCCGCGAAGCCCACCGAGACGCAACTTTGGGTGGTATTCGCGCGATTGCATGGCCGATCCCCGCGACTTGACCGGACTGCCGCGCAGTTCCCCCACGGCCAAGTCGATTGCCGGACCTGAGCATGGCAGCGGTGATCAGCTCTTGTGACGGCTTTTCGGAGGCTGCACCAAGCCCTCGGCGGAGCAGTTGCGCGTGTTGCTCTGTTCTGCCCTGGCCTGCGATCCGAAATCCGGGAACGGCAGATCCTCGCCGCCGCGCCGGTTTTTCCCGGCTGCCTCGGCATCCCGCTTCCGCCTCGTAACTTGCGCAGGGCTCTGGTAGCACCGATGTCAGACCACCTGACCCGGAGCCGGAATGCGCAATCTCGCTGCCCTGAATGCACGCGAAACACCCCTCGCCATCGCCACGATTTGCGCGGGCGTGGCATTTCTGGTGGCCAACGACGCGATCGCCAAGCTGCTGACGGACCGCTACACGCCGATCCAGATCGTGTTCC
>SKRP01000264.1 GCA_007118445.1 Natronohydrobacter sp. | reverse complement strand
TGAAAGCGCCCCCGTTCCTGTCCTGTGTGAATTTCATACAGAGCGATGCGCGTGAAGCCTGGCAACAGGCATTAATAGTTGATCGCAGCCAACAGCTATGCGATACTTCGCGCAACTGCATGGGGATTGCTGTCCGAAATTTCGGCGGTCAGCAAAACCCGTTTTCCCGCCGAACCAGATTGCTACCAGAATAACGGGTGCTTGCCAAAGATCGTGGGGCAAGGGCGCGAAATGCTGCAGCATCCCGTTTTTCGTTATCCTGCGCGATATGTCCCGCCAGCGGGATCTTCGCATGACGACCCGATAATTGCACATTAGAAGGACTGCGGAAAATGCGAATAGGCCAAAAGAAATATTCAGATGTCAGAGCCGGTTACGCTCTCGTGCTGGCCGTGATGACCGGGGTTGCAGCCATGGGCTGGGCGGATATGTCAACAGCCCAGTCTTCCACCAGCATCGAGCAATACTGGACCCCCGAAAGACTGCGCACAGCCCGACCGGCCCCCATGCCATCGACCACATTCGAAAGGCTCGGAACTCCGGTCTTGCCGCAGGGGTCGGACTCTCACCAGTCAGGTGAAGAGTTCGTTCCAATCGTGAACCCACGTCGCCCAAGGGATTCGGGAACAATTCTGCACCCTGATGAAGACCACGGAGAAGCCCCGCAATATGACGCTGAGATCAGCCCTCGCATGGTCGGCGGGCGCGGCTATCCCTTCACCACCCGCCGGGTTTCGCCTAATTCCACTGTGACCAGCGACCGGTATCGGCGGGTCGGCAAGCTTTTCTATACCGCGCCTGATGGCGATTGGTCCTGCTCGGCTGCGATCATCCAGCGCCGCCTGATCCTGACGGCTGCGCATTGCATTCATGATCGTGAAGAGAAAAAGTACCACACGAATTTCCTGTTTTTCCCTGCGCATAATGGAAGTGCATCGCAATCTGCTCCTTTCTGCCAATGGACAGGCAGATCGCCGCGCGTGACCAGCCGATGGCGGTCAAGCAGCGGATTCCCGGCGGTCGATGATTTCGGCATCGTCGAAATCAGAGAACGCAACTGTGGTGGCCAGACGCGCAGGATCGGGGATTATCTGGGCTGGTTCGGTTGGTCGACCAACAGTCTGCTTGGCAACAATATCACCGAACTCGGTTATCCTGGTAACCTTGATCAGGGCCGCCGGATGCAGATCACGCAGTCGAATGTCTATCGGCGCACATCGACAATCGGCGAAATCGGATCAGCGATGAGTTCGGGAGCATCCGGAGGGCCATGGGTGCAGAATTTCGGCGTGCCGCCCAGCGGACAGGTGGCAGTTGGCCCGTCCGGGCAGCGCGGATTTAACCAGATCGTTGCGGTGCGCTCGTTCAGCATTCAGGCACAACACAACACGCTCCAGTTTGGTGGCGCTAATACGCTGAACAGCCGGTTTGTCACATTGTTCAACGCTGCCTGCGCGCGGCATTCGAGAAACTGCTGATTGTTACAAGAGACAGCACGACCCGCAGTGTTTCAGGGATTGATCTGTCAAGACCTGTCAAGCGGATCGTGCGGTTGCTTCGCGAGGCACAGGTCGCGTTCACAGCTTCAGCGCGGCCCTGACCTGTGCGACATGGGGGGGCGGGTCGGTGCCGCGCGTTTCGACATTCAGCCGCAGAAGCGGTTCGGTATTCGACGCGCGCAGGTTGAAGCGCCAGTCGCCCAGATCGAGGCTCAGCCCGTCCATCTCGTCGCGCGCGATGGCCTGCGGCCCAAAGGTGGCTTCGACCCGCGCCACAGCCGCAGGCACATCGGCGACCTGAAAATTGATCTCGCCCGAGGACGGGAAGGCCGCCTTGCGCGCGGCCACCAGATCGGCCAGCGGACCCTCGCGGCTGACCAGTTCCGCGATCAGCAGCCATGGGATCATGCCGCTGTCGCAATGAAAGAAATCGCGGAAATAGTGATGCGCTGACATCTCGCCGCCATAAAGCGCACCGTGGTCGCGCATGGCCTGCTTGATGAAGGCATGGCCGGTGCGCGCCTGAATGGCCTGCCCGCCAGCCCCGGCGATCACATCGCGGGTGTTCCAGATCACGCGCGGGTCATGGATGATCCCTGCGCCGGGCTCCCTGCGCAGAAACTGTGCGGCCAGCAGGCCCACGACATATTCGCCATCGATGAAACGGCCCTGATGGTCGAAGAAGAAACAGCGGTCGAAATCCCCGTCCCAGGCGACCGCGAAATCCGCCCCCGATGCGCGCAGGGCCTGGGCTGTGGCGGGGCGGTTTTCGGGCAGAAGCGGGTTCGGGATACCTTGCGGGAAAGTGCCATCCGGGTCGTGAAACAGCCGCGTGAAGCGCAGCGGCGCACCCTGTTCGGCAAGTGCTGTGGCCAGCGCATCGAAGGTCGGCCCGGCCGCGCCATGACCGGCATTGACCAGAATATGCAAGGGCCGCAACGCCGCGATATCGACGAAAGGCAGAATATGCGCGACATAGGCCGCGCGCGCCTGCGCCGCCATGTCGTGGCGCGTGCCGCCGGGGCGGGTCGGGCCGAAATCATCTGCCTCGGCCAGCGCCCGGATCTGCGCCAGCCCGGTCGCCGCATCGAGCGGGGCCGCACCCGCGCGCACCAGCTTCATGCCGTTCCAGTCCATCGGGTTATGCGAGGCGGTGACGCAAATCCCGCCATCTGCGCCTGTCAGCGCAGTGGCCGCATAGACCTCTTCAGTGCCGCACAGACCGATATCGAGCAGCTCGACCCCTTCGGCCAGCAATCCCTGCGCCACGGCGCGGGCCAGGTCTTCGGACGAGGCCCGCACGTCGCGCCCCAGCACCACACGCCCGGCCCCCAGTGCCCGCGCGAAACCACGCCCGATCCGGGTGGCGATCCCGGCATCCAGATCCACCCCCAGCCGCCCGCGAATGTCATAGGCTTTGAAACAGCTCAGGCTCATCTCGCGCGTATCCTATCCTTTCGCACCCTGCCCGCGCGCATAGACATCCTCATAGCGGATGATGTCATCCTCGCCCAGATAGGCGCCGGTCTGCACCTCGATCAGGGTCAGCGGCAGCTTGCCGGGGTTTTCCATCCGGTGTTTCGCACCCAGCGGGATATAGACCGACTGGTTTTCACTCACCAGCTGCACGCTGTTGTCGATTGTCACCCGCGCTGTGCCCTCGACGACGATCCAGTGTTCGGCGCGGTGATGATGGCTTTGCAGCGACAGCGCCGCACCCGGATGCACGACAATGCGCTTGACCTGAAACCGCCCGCCCATGGCGAGGCTCTCATACCAGCCCCAGGGCCGGTAATCGCGCGGCAGCGTTTCTGCCTGTGCTGCCCCCTTGGTCTTTAGCGCAGCGACCGCCAGTTTCACATCCTGCGCGCGCGAGCGGTCCGCGACCAGCACCGCATCGGGCATCGCCACCACCACCAGATCGCGCAACCCGATCCCGACAAGCTGCTGGTCGGGGCTTTCGGCGCGCAGGAGCGTGTCTGCGCAGTCAATCGCTGTGGCCGGGCCGTTCACGACCACGCCATCCGCATCCGGGCCAGCCTCGCGCCAGACCGCATCCCAGCCGCCCAGATCGGACCAGCTGCCCGCATAGGGCACGACTGTCAGGTTGTCGGCCCTTTCCATCACGGCATAATCGATCGAAATATCCTGCAGCGCATCCCATGGTTCGGGCGCAAGCCGGGTAAAGCCCAGATCGGCCTGCGCCCCCTCGACCGCTGCGCGCACCAGCGCCAGCTGATCGGGCGCATGGCGTTGAAATGCGTCCATCATGGTGCGCGCCGAAAACAGGAAAATCCCGGCATTCCACAGATGCATCCCGCCCGCGAGCAGGGCCTCGGCTTTGGCCAGATCCGGCTTTTCGACAAAAGCCTGCAAGGGCTGCGGCACAGGCGCGAACCCGTCCTGCGGGGCCTGCGACAGCGCCAGCCAGCCATAGCCGGTCTCGGCCCGGTCGGGGCGGATGCCGAAAGTCACGATCTGACCGGCCCCGGCCGCAGGGCGGGCCGCGTCAATCGTGGCGCGAAACGCCTCCGGGTCGGGAATGACATGATCGGACGGGGCCACAAGGATCAGCGCATCCGGCTTTTCCCGCGCAAGCTGAACAACCGCAGCGGCAATCGCAGGCGCGGTATTGCGCGGGGCTGGTTCGATCAGGATCGCCTGCGGGGCCATTTCGATGGCGGCCAGCTGCTCGGTCACGACAAAGCGGAAATCCGATCCGGTCACGACCACAGGTGCGGCAAATCCCGGTCCCGACAGCCGCCTGCTGGAGGACTGGAACAGGCTTTCACAGCCTGTGATCCGGGCGAATTGCTTGGGATAGCTCTTGCGCGACAGCGGCCAGAGCCGCGTGCCGGACCCGCCGCAGAGCAGGACTGGAACAATCTGAGAGGTCATGAAATCCTTTCCGGCGCAAATGGCACAGGGTTTACCGAATCGATACCATCTTTGCGAATCTGCACAAGGAAAACGCCCATTTTATGACCTGCGCCGGGTCCGCGACGCGGCACCGGGCGGACGCGGCAGCCGCCGCCCCCTGGCAAGGCCAAACACCCGCGCCGTGGTCACGCCGACCAGCCACAGATCGAATCCGACAGACTGATGCTGCTGGTAGATCAGATCAATGCGCGCCTTGCGCGGCACGCAGGCGCGGGCATAGACCGCATCGGTTTCCTCGGCTGTGCTGCAACGCGCAAGCAGCATCGCCTCATGCCCGGCATAGACCAGCGACGCCAGCCCCGTGACCCCCGGACGCGATTTCAGCACCTGCGCATAGAGCGCCGGGAAGCGCTCGACATATTGGCGCAGCGGCGGGCGCGGCCCGACAAAGCTGATATCGCCGCGCAGGATATTGAGCAGTTGCGGCACCTCATCCATCCGGACCCGCCGCAAGACGCGCCCGAGAGGCGTGATCCGCTGCGCCTTGTCCCCGCCGGACACACCGCTATCGGCGGCCGCCTGGGTCATGCTGCGCAATTTCCACAGCGTGAAACCCTCGGTCGCGCTGCGCATCCGCTCGGCACCGTAAAAAACCGGGCGGCCCTGCCCCAGCCAGAGCACGACACTCAACACCGCCAGCAAAGGCAGCAGGAAGGGCAGCAGGATGGCCAGCAGCACCAGATCGAACAGGCGTTTTGACAGCGGCATCACCCTGCCCCCCGATCTGCACGCCATTCCGCGACCAGCCCCTGCGCGCTGGCTGCAGGCACAGGCAGCAGCGATTCCAGCCGCGTGACATCGGTTTCGACCAGCGGCAGCGCCGTATCAGGGGCAGGCCGCCATGTGACCGCAAACCCGGCTGCCGCGCAGAGATCAGACATCGCTACCGCCCCGGGCTGGGCAATGTTCAGCAGCTCGGGCAGATCCGCGCCGCGCGCCGCGCGCTGGACCAGCGCGGCCAATAGATGGGCAAATGTCAG
>SKRP01000320.1 GCA_007118445.1 Natronohydrobacter sp. | reverse complement strand
TGCGCGCGCGGCGCAGCCGCCGTGGCGGTCGACGGGGCTGCCCCACCGCCGGTCAGACGGGCCTCGAGCTGATCAAGCTGCGCCCGCGCACCGGGATTGGCCTGACGGGCGACCGAGAACAGATCGCCCAGTTGCGACCGGGACGCAATCGCGCTCGATTTCTCCAATGTGGGTTGCTGCTGGCCGAAGCTGGGGCAGGATTGCACGGTATTGCGATACGCGGTGAGCGCATTGCTGTTCTGGCCCGCCAGAATATACATATCCGCCAGAAGCCAGGCATTGTTGATCCGCTCGCAGCTCAGCAATTGCGGGGCGCGCCGGATGATGGCAATCGCCTGTGTCGCATCGCGCGCATTCACGGCGGTCGTGAAATTGTCCTGCGCCTCATTGGTTTCGAGCGCCCGCAGCAAATCCGAAGGCGGGGTCCAGCCCGCCACGGACTGGCGGCCCTGTTCGATCAGCTGGCGCGCACCGGCATAGTCGCGCCGTTCGATCTGCCGCCAGATCGCGCCTTCATCGACTGTCGCGCTGGCGCGGGGCGTCATCAGCTCATTGAGATCCGAGGGCGGCCGCCAGTCGGGAAAAGCAATGCGCAAGCGGCGCAATTCGGCCTGCGCGGCATCCTGGTCATTCTGCTGCAGATAATAGCGCAGCGCGCGCAGGTCATCGGCGCTCTGGGCCTGCAGATCAGCCGCGCTCAGGCCAAGCGCAACAAGGGCAATGCCGCAAGCGCGGCGCAGGGGAAAACCAAATGTCATAGCGGCACACATTCTGGCTGGGTTTCGGTCACAGCGACCATGGCAAAGAGCTGCAGGGTCGCGGGGTAATAAGGCTGATCGGCTCTGAACGGCGGAATCGCGGCCCCCAGCGTGCGCTGATCGGAGCAGACCGTCAGCGCCGCCAGCGCCTGATAGCCCGGATCGGCACTGCTTTCGAGCACCACGCCGGAAAGCGGCTCGATGACAGTGGGCGCATCAATGCCGGGCTTGACCGTGCGTTCATAGACCGCCGCCATCCGGCGCACGGCCATGTGATCGGACAGGCGCGACCAGATCAGGAAGAGCGGCACGCGCATCGCCTCATAGCCTGCATTGGGCGAAAGCGTTTCGGAGGGGCGCATGCCGCCCTCGGAAATGTCGATCCAGTCCGGCACCAGCCCGGAACCTGCGATCTCGCCCAGCAATGCTTCGCCATGTTGCGCACAGGCGGCCAGTTCCGGGGTGCCGGTGGCCGCAGCAAGCTCGCGCATCGCGAGCGGCATGTAATAGGACGGGTTCAGCGACAAATGCGTATCATGGCGGAACCCGTATTCAGCAGGCAAGAGCACAGTCTGATCCGACCGACCCGGCATCGGCACCACGCAGGTTTCGACCAGCGCCGCCGCGATTTCCTGTGCGCGGGTCAGATAGCTGCGCTCGTTGAACCGCGCCGCCGCACGCACCAGCGCCCAGGCATAGAACAGATCGCCATCCGAGGCATTGTTGCGATCGGGCACAGGAACGGCCTCGCCGGGCAGCCAGCGCCAGGCCAGCAGCGGGTCGGCGCGGATCGCGAGATGGCGCTCGGTCCATTGGAACATCTGCCGGAAGCTGGTCGCATCATCAAAGACAGTGGCCAGGAACATGCCATAGCCCTGCCCTTCGGAATGGCTGGAGCGTTGCTGCAACCCGTCGATCACCCGCCCGTCAGAGGCCAGGTAGGCCGCTTTCCAGCTTTCCCAGACTGCCTGACCTGTTTGCGCAAGGTCACCCTGCAACGCGGCACGGCCCGGATGGGCCAGCAGCATTGCACCGCAGGCTGTGGCACCGGCTATGAAACCCCGTCTGTTCATGTCTTGTGTTCCCTTGTCGAGATGACCAGCCGCAGCGCGACCAGAGCTGATAACAGCGAAATACTCAGGATCAGGATCGTGTAGAAAATCGGGCGGGCCGAGACGAAATTGCCCATCGCAGCACGGAAATTCTGCACCGACCAGGGTTCGAGCAGCCTCGGCTGGCGGTCCGGGGCCAACCAGTTCATCCAATGCCCGTCATGGGTCAGCACCGAAACCTGCCCGCGTGGCCCGGCCCCTGCGGCGCGCACGCTGGAAATGGCGCGTGCGATGTCATGGATTTCGCCGTCAGGATTGCGCAGCATCCAGATCTCGTCAGGGCGCTCGGGGTCGAGCTGGAACAGCACGGCCTGCCCGCTCTGCTCGGCCAGCCATGTGTTCAACTGGTCGCCGCTGCTGGGAAAGAACCGGTCGAAAACCCATTGCGCGCGCGCGCGGGCCGCGTCCCATCCGGCGCTGATCGTCGCGCTCCAGGATCGCGCGGACTGGCGGCGCATGGCGAACGGATCTTCGGGCGTGCTGTCCCCGGTCCCCGAAAGCCCGTCAGGCATGTCAGGGCGGATCAGCACAGTATCTTCGAGCAGGCGACGATCTGCACGATGATGGGCCGTGGGGATCGAGCCCAGATCATCGATGGCGATCAGATGCAGCACCGAGGGGCGATGCGGGCTTTGCGACTGGGCCAGCGCGGCCGCGAGGGTCATCTCATCGAGATCCGTATAGGCGCGGCGGCTCAGATCATTGCGGCGCAGGCTCTCCGGTGTCAGCGCCGAGAAGGCCAGATTCATGTCAGGAATGGCCATGGACGGGCTGTAGGGCGCGTGCAATGTCGTCCCCTCACCGATGCGCAGGACCGGGCTTTCGATTGCCGGGCAGGGCAGATCGGGCGGATTGCCGGGCACGAAAAGCTGCATCGTCAGAATATTGGTGCCCGGATGCATCAGCCGCGCCTCGAAATCGATCGGAAAGGCCGTGATCGGCACCCCGCCTTCGCCCCGCAGCGGCAGAAGCCGGATCGAGGTGCCGTTCATGCTCAGCAGCAGCATGGACCCTTCGGGCAGGTTCGGCGCATAGGCATAATCGAGCTGAATCCGGGCCTTGGAGGCCGTCAGCACCAGCCAGTCATCGGGCAGACGGAAAGCATGGTTGCGCAGCGCGTAATGCTGCGAGAAGCTCTCAGTGGGGATGCCCAGCTCGGCAAAGGACACATCCTGCTGTGGTTCGACCAGCGGTGCCTTGCGGTCCTGAAAGCGCTGCGCGAATTGCGGCAGCGGCGTCAGCAGATCCTCGGGGCGCGTGCCCTGCGCGACTTCGAGCACCATCACCTGCGCCCCGTCCCCGCCGCGGACAAAGCGCAACCGGCTTTCCGCAGCCGGCAGCACAGTGATGCGTGCATGGGCATGGTCCTGCCCGGCCACCGTCCAGTCATTGGTGAAGTCAAAGGCAACCGGCGGGCCCGAAAGCACCTGATTGAGCCGGTTGATCAGGAATTTCTTCCAGCGCTCGGCTTCGCTACCCAGCTTGTCGAGTCCCCGGATCTCGACCGGGCGCACCCCGGCCGCCTGAGAGGCGAGCGCCATCATGAAACTCTCGATACCCGGTGCCATCGTGTCATGCGCAACCACAAGCCCGCTGCGGGACAGATCGATATCGGTCCACAGGTCGAACGAGGCTTCGGGGCCACAAAAGATACGGTGATGCTGGCGAAACTCGATCTGCACCCGGTTACGCCCCGGCACCAGCAGATCGGGGGGCAGGATCAGTTCATCGATGCCGAAATCCTCGACATGCACCAGATTGCGGCGGTCGATTTCCGTGCCATTGACCGCGACCCGCATCTGCGAGCGCTCAGGCAGATTGTTGATACCCGACACAGTGGCAAGCTGCAGTCTCTGTTGGCCGCTCAACTGGCCTGCATAAAGGTCAAAAGTCACCACTTCCCGTTCGCCCGAAATGCGCGCCACTGCCCCGGTCATCGCCATGCCCGGATCGAGCAGGCGCAGTGGCGTGATCCGATGCGCCAGGTTCTCCCCGGGCTCGCTGTCAGTCCCGGCCATGCGGCGGGCAGGGTCGAAGCGCCCGCTCAGATCAAGGGCTTGCGGGGCCGATGGCTCTGACTGGGGTGCTGAATCGGGCAAAGGAATGAAGGCCCCGTCAGACGATTGCGCCTGAGCCAAGGAGGCCGTCAGGGCAAGCGCAAGAGCGATGGTGCTGCTCAGACAGGTGGCGCGCCGCAGCTGTTGCGCGACGCCGCGTGCTTGGGATCGGTCAGTCATTGCCCTGCCTCCAGACGGTTGGAAAGCCGCTGCGCCGGATGCCGGACGCTGTCATGGACAGGCAGGCCGGTCATGCCACGCCCCTGCAGCTCGCGGTCGAGACCGGGATTGACGATCTCGGGATCAAACGCCTCGCCAAAGGCCAGCAGATGCGCGGGCTGGGCGGATTGCATCTCGCCGATACGCGCGCGTTCCTCGGCGGCGCGGCGGCGTTCCGGCTCTGCGATCAGCGCGCGCAGAGTGTGATAGACCGAGGTGCAGGCCAGCCCGACCACATAGAACATCCCTTTCAGCATCGGCATGGGCTTGTTCTTGCTGGCGCGGATATTTTCCCACACAGCGCTGTCGCCGAAAATCAGATGGGCGATGGTTTCGCGGGTTTGCAAGGGCTGGTCCGTGTCATAGCGGACCCCGACCACAACGCTTGAATTCACACGCTCGACATTCTTGACCTGCACCCGGATGGCGTTTTCCAGATGTGGGGATTTGGGGAATTCAGGCGTGAAATACAGCACATAACCCGGTGCAATCGCCCCGATTTCGGCCATGTCCGTATCCGGGCCCGGTGTGATCTTCAGCTTCGCGCCGCTGGTCGATGAATCGAGCACAGTGGCACCTGAGAAACTGAACCTACCCTCGCCCCCGATCGCGACTGCGGCAGGCACCGACATCGCCACCCGCGGCACGCCGCGCCGCTGCTGGCGCTCTGCAATCGCGCGCAGGGCCGCCGAGAGGATGATGAAATTGAACACGGCCCAGCCACCGACGATGGACAGAATCGTATGATCGCCCGGAAACAGCACCCAGCGTATCGCCGCTGCGACCACGCCCAGACCACAGATGACCCAGAGCATCAAAAGCGGTTTGAACATCGGAGAGAGGTAATCTTCCTCGAGCACCTCGTCCTTGGCGGTCACGTTGAATTTCGCGCCTCTGGGCTTGAAAATCGTCCGCAGCACGACGCCTGACAGATATGGGGCCTGCGCGGTTTCGTAGATTTCCGACATCAAGGGCCAGCGCACCCGCGCGTAAAGCGCATTCTGCACCATGAAGCTGATCGCCATATAGCTGCCCATATAGACCAGCACTTCCGAGATCGTGGCCACAAAGATCTGCAGCCCGAAGAACAGATAGGCCAGCGGCGCAAGCAGAAAGACCATGCGCACCAGCGGGAACAGCCAGAATGTCATCGAGTTCAGATAGCACAGCCGCTGGGACAGGCTCATGCCCTTGCGGCGCAGCGGGTTCTTCAGCCGCAGAAGCTGCATCATGCCCGCCGCCCAGCGCCCGCGTTGCTGCACGAAGGACACGAAGGTTTCCGGCTGCAGACCGGCGATC
>SKRP01000293.1 GCA_007118445.1 Natronohydrobacter sp. | reverse complement strand
GACGCGCGCCGCCCGACCTTGGCCGGGTTGTCGATTCCATGCACGCGGTAATATTGCCAGCTCAGATTCATCGCGCGCGTGCCCATCGGGTTCTTGGGATCGCCCCCTTCGACACGTTCGGGCAGCGACGGATCGCGCTCGCGCATATTGGGCGTGGGGATCCATGTGGGCATATGGCGTTTCAGCGTCACCTCGGTCATGCCGCGACGGGTGAATTCCTCGGTCATCGGCACGGAACTGGGATAGGAAAGATAGGTTTCCTCATCCTCGGACCAGTAATGCACCGCGCGCGACTGGGTGTCGCACAGGATCGCCCCTTTGCGCAGATCGCTGAAATGATCCTGCCACTCATGGCTGACGAACCCCATCACATTGCGGCGCACTGTTTCGGCGGGGGCTTCATCGTCGTAATCGGGCAGCGACTGCGCCCGGATCACGCCCGGCAGAGCAAGCGTGCCCAGCGCCAGAACACCCGTGGAAAGCAGTTTGCGACGCGCGGAAGAGAAGTGACTCATTGCACAGGGATCCTTAACATTTGAATTTTGTCGAGGGATACTATCAGCGCCAGCGAATGCAACTCACGAGGTCGTGGGGCAGGTCGCGCTGACCGAAGTGGCCTCTGCTGACCGCATCAGCCGCAAAACCTGCGCGACATTCTGCGCGGATGGTCCGGACAGGGGTTTGCTTTTCAAGAAGAATCGTCCCGGAACCTGCAACCAGTTGCGATGTCGAGGGTTCTGGTGCCGCGTGCGGCGCAGCAGGGGTGTCAGGCAGCTTCTCTCCGGCATGATCTTGCCGGTCTTGCCCCGGTGCTGAAAGCTGTCGCTGGCTACAGGGACGTGGTCATGGTTAGACTGCGCCCGCTACCCGGAACATCGGAATGGTCGCGACGCGCAAGCGGTTCAGTGCGGATCATCGCAGTGCAGACGGTCCAGCGGCTGGCGACATAGCTGCATCCGGACGGCGGGAACTGGCGGGGGGGACACAGTCGATGGACGATCAAGCGGCCTGTCGTCTGGCCATGTTTGATGCGCTGCGCGCTGTCGCGCTGGCCGGTGTCATTGTCATGAACCTGATGACATTCTCGGGGATTGCCTATCTCACGCCAGAGATGCGCGCCGAGCTTCTGGGCGCGGCAGATCAGATCACATGGGTCATCCTGCGCCTACTTGTCGACGAAAAGGCACTATCGGTTTTCTCGTTCATGTTCGGCTTCAGTTTCAGCATGATCCTGCGCAAGGCCCTGTCGGCGCAGGATGCAACAGCGCGATTTGTCCGGCGTCTGCTGGTCTTGTTCCTGATCGGGCTTTTCAACGCGTTTTTCCTGTTCTGGGCCGATATCCTGATGAGCTATGCTCTGCTGGGGCTGATCCTGCCGTTGGCCGCCCGTTTGCCGATATCCTGGATCACCGGGCTGGCGCTGTCGCTTATGATATCCGGCCCTGCAGTGATGGCTCTGGGGGGTCATGGTGGTCCGACCCCGGTGCCAATGGGACATGTCGAAAGCCTTGAAGCCTATGCCTCGCCGAATGTCACCGATACAGTGCAGCAGAACTGGACCATGATCGCCAATGCGTCGCAGGGCGCTGACGGCACATTGGTTCTGCGATTCTTCCAGCTTGCCGGGCTGTTCCTTCTGGGGCTCGCTGCGGGCAAGAGCGGGCTGTTCACGACGCTCGCGGCAAAACGCGCAAAGCTGCAGCGGCTGGGGCTGGGCTTTGTGCTGACCGGTCTGACGATGGCGCTGATCGCACGTTATCTTGCGCCCTCTGATGGTGTCTGGGTCATGCTCAGCCTCAACAGTCCGGTCATGGCCATCGGCTATATCATGCTGATCGGATCGGCCCTGGCGCATCCTTCGGCCGCCTGGCTGTGCCGTTTTCTGGCCCCGCTGGGCCGGATGACGCTGACCGGATATCTGATGACAGCGATCTGCGGCCAGATGCTGTTTTATGGCTGGGGGCTGGGTCTGATCGGGCAGGTGGGCACATTGGGCGTGCTTGCCATGGCCGCAGCGCTGTATCTGGTGCTGATCCTCTTTGCCTGGATATGGCTACGCTATTTCGCAATCGGACCCTGGGAATGGTTCTGGCGCTATCTGACCAATATCCGCCTGACTGCATCTGCCGGAGGCAGTGTCGCGCGCTGACACTCTGCCCGCGCGCAACCTGTGGCCCGGTTTCTAGCCGAGCGTCACCAGCGCATGACGCTTCTTGCCTGCGGTCAGTTTCAGCGGCGCGGCCAGATCATCCGCGCCGATCATCTGCCCGGCATCGGTGACGGCCATGTCATTCGCCCGCGCGCCACCCTCGGCGATCAGGCGCTTGGCGTCCTTGCCCGATTTGGCCAGCCCCGCACGCACGAAGAGTTGCGAGATGGAAATGCCGTCGGTCAGATCGGAGGCTGCAAGCGTGAGCGTCGGCAGGTCGTCCCCAAGCCCGCCTTTCTCGAACACCTCGCGCGCGGTGGCCTCGGCGGCCTGCGCGGCCTCATCGCCGTGGCACAGGCGCGTCACCTCATTGGCGAGGATGATCTTGGCCGCATTGATCTCGGCCCCTTCCAATGCGCCAAGGCGGTCGCATTCCTCGACCGGCATTTCGGTATAGAGCTTCAGGAAGCGCCCCACATCCGCGTCAGTCGTGTTGCGCCAGAATTGCCAGAATTCATAGGGCGAGAGCATATCTGCATTCAGCCAGATCGCCCCGCCTTGCGACTTGCCCATCTTGCGCCCGTCCGATGTGGTCAGCAGCGGTGTTGTCAGGCCAAAAATATCGGCATCGGCAATCCGGCGCGCAAGGTCAATCCCGTTGACGATATTGCCCCATTGATCCGATCCGCCCATCTGCAACAGGCAGCCATGACGGCGGTAGATTTCCACGAAATCATAGGCTTGCAGGATCATGTAGTTGAATTCGAGGAACGACAGCGATTGTTCACGATCCAGCCGCGATTTTACCGATTCAAAGGACAGCATCCGGTTGACCGAGAAATGCCGCCCCACATCGCGCAGGAAATCAAGGTAATTCAGCCCGTCCAGCCATTCGGCATTGTTGAGCATGATCGCATCTTTCGGGCCGTCACCATAGGTCAGGTATTTGGCAAAAACCTGCTGCATCCCGTTGATATTGCTTTCAATTGCAGCGGCGTCGAGAAGCGGGCGCTCTTCGGAGCGGAAGGACGGATCGCCCACCTTGGTCGTCCCGCCGCCCATCAGTGTGATCGGCTTGTGGCCGGTTTTCTGGAACCAGCGCAGGACCATGATATTCAGCAGATGCCCCACATGCAGCGATTTCGCCGTCGCGTCATAGCCGATATAGGCAGGCACAACCCCTTTGATCAGCGCCTCGTCCAGACCTTGCAAGTCTGTGCAATCGGCAAGAAAGCCGCGCTCGGACATGATGCGGATGAAATCTGATTTGGGGGTGTAGGTCATTTTCGCTTGTCCCGGCTGACAGAATGGGGCGATCTATATCGGGGTCAGGGTGCAAGGGAAAGCCCATGTTGAAAGCCGAGGTCAAGCGCGTTCTGGGGCTGATGTCCGGCACATCCTTTGACGGGGTGGATGCGGCGGTGCTCGAAACCGATGGCGAGCATGTGCGGGCCTTTGGCCCTGTCGCCTTCCGCCCGTTTTCCGAGAGTGAGCGCGCGGTGCTGCGCGCGGCGATGGGGCGTTGGCCCGCCGATCCGGGCGTCGAAGCGGCCGCGGAGATTGTCGAGACCGCCCATGCCGAAATCATCGCGCGGTTTGACGGCATTGATCTGATCGGCTTTCACGGCCAGACGCTGGCGCATGACCCGCAGGGGCGCGGCACGCATCAGGCCGGATCGGGCGATGTGCTGGCGCTGGTATCCGGCGTGCCGGTGGTCTGGGATTTCCGCAGCTCCGATGTGAAGCTGGGCGGGCAGGGTGCGCCGCTGGCCCCGTTCTATCATTTCGCACTCGCGCGCCATATCGGGGCGGATGCGCCGCTGGTGTTTCTGAACTTGGGCGGTGTGGGTAATCTGACCTGGGTGGACCCGCGTTGCGACAGGCCAGACGCGCCGGGCGCGCTGCTGGCGTTTGACACTGGCCCCGCCAATGCGCCGATGGATGATCTGTGCCATACCCGGCTAGGGCTGGCCCGCGATGAGGGCGGTGCGCTGGCGGCCACTGGCACGCCGGATATGGCGGTGGTGCAGGATTTCCTGCGCGAGGGCTATTTCCTGCGCGTGCCGCCCAAATCGCTCGACCGCGATTTTCCGGGGCTGGGGGCGCGCGTGGCGCATCTGGGGGATGCGGATGCGCTGGCGACGCTTTCGGAATCTGTGGCAGCATCAGTCGCTGCGGGTTTCGATCATCTGCCAGAGCCGCCCGCGCGGGTTCTGGTCTGCGGGGGCGGGCGGCACAATGCGGATCTGATGGCGCGATTGGCCGCGCATCTGACGGGTCGCGTGGTGCCGGTGGAAGCCGCAGGGCTTGACGGCGACATGATCGAAGCGCAGGCTTTCGCCTATCTGGCGATGCGCGTCGCGCGGGGGCTGTCGACCTCTTGCCCTTCCACCACGGGGGTTGCAGCCGCTGTGGGTGGCGGGCAGATCAGCGCGCCATGAACAGGGAACAGGATGATGCGCGATATTGACGAAGACCGCCCGACAGCGCCGCTGGAGAAGTCCGAGGAACCGCTCTGGAAGCGGGTGATCTTCATGCTGATCATCGGCGCGATGCTGTCCTTCGCGCAGTCGATCCTTGTTCTGATCGCGGTCGTGCAATTCATCATCATCCTGATCGACAGACGCCAGCCCAATGAACGGCTCGCCGATTTCGGCTGCATGGTCGGCGCATGGGTTGCCAAAGCCGCGCGCTACATGTCGATTGCGACCGATGCCAAGCCCTGGCCGTTCCAGGAGATGGACTGAGCGCTTGCAGGCGCGGCCTGCACGGCCTACCTGTCTGGAAACAGACAGGAGACTGGCATGGCCCTTGATGACCGCAACGTGACGAAAACCGAATTTGGCGATCTTCCCGAATGGGATTTCTCGGCGCTTTATTCCGGGCCAGAGGCGCCCGAACTGACCCAAGATTTCGACTGGCTGGTGCAGGAATGCGCTGATTTCGCAGCGGCTTATGAGGGGAAGCTCGCAGGGCTGGACGCCAGCGCGATGCTGGAATGCGTGCGCCGCTTTGAGAAGATCGACATGGTGGCGGGGCGGCTGATGTCCTATGCGGGGCTGCGCTATTATCAGAACACGATTGACCCCGCGCGCGCGAAATTCATGGCTGATGCGCAGGACCGCGTGACCAATGCCACCACGCCGCTGGTGTTTTTCTCGCTGGAAATGAACCGGATCGAGGATGCCACGTTTGATGCGCTTCTGACTGCGAATGATGATCTGGCGCGCTACCGGCCTGTGTTCGAGCGGATGCGCGCGATGCGGCCCTATCAGCTATCCGATGAGTTGGAGAAATTC
>SKRP01000078.1 GCA_007118445.1 Natronohydrobacter sp. | reverse complement strand
GGGCAAACATGGGCAAACATGGGCAAACATTCCAGGCAATATGGTTGAAACGAAAGATCGTTGCGTCAGCTCCCGCTTCATGCCTGGACGGACGGCGTGATGGCGGCCAGCACCCCAGCAACACAACTGGACTTGCTGGCCGCATGAAGAGCGAAAACGTCCCCGTGCCCATACGCTGACAGCATTGTTAGGCGTGGCTATCGTGCCCCCACGCTCATAGTGCAGACCAGCACCTGGTCTCAGGGAAACACTCCACGACCGGCTAGGCCGAGCGCAGCACCAAGAGGTTCTCGTTCACGGCTGTTGCGATGCGCGAATAATGTGCTGCACGCCGGGGCGGCGTCTCGCCTGAACGCAGGATCACCAATTCCGCTTCAGCAATGATATCTTCCGCAGCGGCGATCGCAGCGTCCGCCCGCTCCGGCTGCACAGCGCGAATGCGACCCGTCCGCGGTGCCCTGGGACGCCCGCCCTGAGGAACGCGCACGCTTGGGGCCTCCGTATCAAGCGACTGGGTCACGATGCTGTCCAGGCGTTCCGCAGCAGTCAGCAAGGCTTGCCGCACAGGCTCATACTCGCCCCTGCGCGGTAGCAGAGATGCAACCCGCTCGTATTCGACACGCAGACAGTCGATGACGTATTCCCGTCGCAGATCATGCTGACTGCAGGTATCGCTCGCGCGCTCCAGCTCGCGGACGATGGTGTTGGTATGGTTTTCGGAAATGAAGCTAATTTCGGAAGGCGAGTCCCCGCTCTCGGGCTTCGAGCTGTAAATCGGGATGTCATAACCTGGAGGGTAACCCTGTGCCTGCGCTTGGGAATACACTGCCAACCCTGGCGCGACGGCGACCGCAATGGCGGCCAGAAAACGCTCCCCGCTCATCCGTCCAGCAACCCGAAGGCGCGACGGATCGCGCGTTGCGTACCTGGCCCGAAATCCGCGTCGATCGGACCATCATAGAAGCCTACCTCGCTCAGACGCTGTTGAAAAGCGCGGCGGGTCTCTGCCGAAAACGCCTCGGGGCGGTCGCGCAGCACCTCGAAGACCTGCGTGCTGCCCGCGCGCAAGGCATCATAGAGATACTCCGCTGCCTCCGCAGGTCCGGCACCGGGCACATGCCCGCCATTGATAAAACTCGCCACGTTGAACATGGCTTCGGGCTGGCGAAGATCCGCCGCGCGCCGGAAAAGAGTTAGTGCTTCTGTCTGATCCATTTGTACCTCCAAAGCTCCTGTGAAATGTAGAAAACCAAGTTCGTTGATCGCATCGGGCAGGTCTTGAGCCGCCGCGGCGCGAAAAAGTTCGAGCGCGCGTGTCCAATCCTCGCGCACACCCACGCCGCGCTCATAGAGGCGACCAAGCTCAAACTGCGCTTCAGCCGAGCCCAGCGCTGCGGACTGTTCCAGAAAGCCCGCCGCCGCAGCCGGATCGTAGCCCGGCGCATCTGGATGAAGACGCATGTAAGCCAGCCCCAGCAAAGCGCGGGCATCGCCAGCCTCGGCCATGGCGGTGATCTGAGCCTCCTGATCCGGTCGCAGATCGGCCCATGCGGCGGCAAGATCGGTGGCCTCTGCAACTGGCTCGGACAAGAAGAAAGGCAGACCGGGAAGCGAGCCATAGGTGTGCGGCTCCTGCAGGTTGCCGGTTTCGGCCAGCACCGCATCACGCACCTTGCGGAACATCAGGCTGATCTCCAGCCCCGGCTCGAGAAGATGCGTCGTGAGCGCCGCTGCGAAGGGGCTGTTATCGCCTTCGCCATCAAACGCCACCTCGCCATCACGCGCGGCAAAAGCCACGAGCGTTCCGCGATCCGGGGAAGGCGGCGCAAGACCGCCGCCAGCACCCTCACCCACCGCCACTGTCCGCCCCTCCGACAGGTCGGCAGGCCAGACCTCGACCTGATCGGGCAACAGAACGCCCGGCAAAGGGTTGTTGCGGCATGAATCGAGGATGATGATCTTCATCCGCCGGGCCCGGTCGGCAACTGCCATCAGGTCATCCAACAATACAGCCTGTAAGGGCAAGTCACTGTTGGACTGGGGATTTGCATCGGCGGGCAGCAGAAAATTCCGCCCTTGCACAGCCACGCCATGGCCAGCGAAATATATCAACGAAACTTCGGCGGTCTCGGCTCGGAATGCAAACTCTCCCATGCGTGCGACCAGACCTTCGCGGTCAAGGTCGAGTGCGGTTTCCACCTCAAAGCCAATTTTGCCGAGCGCATCGGACAGGGCGCGCGCATCATTGACAGTGTTTCGAAGAGGTGCGATATGGGCGTAGTCTGATATTCCGATTACGAGCGCTACGCGTTCCGAATATGCGTGGGCAATCCCGGAAAAGGGGATCAGAAGAGCGAAAGCAACGGCAGCGACCTTCCACAAGACGAGCCCTCCTCACCGAAATGTGAGTCATAGATACCTGAAAACTGCGCGATTCGTCAAGTCTTCAGCGATTATCCGCCTATCCCGGTGTCAGCTGCCTGATACCCAAATGCCAGAAACAAGTGGATCTGTTCGCGGGATCTGCCGTTTTGTTCCGAACCGTGAATACGCACTCTTTGGGCCTGTCGGTTACGCGCGTGACACGACAATGACTTGCCCTAGGCTACCGCTTCAACAAACCTGCGGCGCGAATATGACAGAAAGCCACCCACGAGACCGGCGGAAATGCCGCCAGCAGCGGCAACCAGGCCATTAGCGTCGTATGACAGGATAAGGAAATACCGGCCTGGGAGCTGTTTCAGCGGCCTTCAAGAGCGGATGTGACCGGCCCCGCGCCCGAATCGGGGGAAAACTGCTTGACCTTTGGGCGGGGCTTTAGTTGAACCGGGCGCGACGCCTGTTGGACGGGCCCGAGTGACAGGATACCTCTGATCCATGGAAGAACAGAACCGCAATCTGCTATTGGCCTTCGGCCTGAGCCTGATGGTCCTCGTTGTCTGGATGTGGATGTTCCCGCCGCCCGAGCCCACGCCGCAAGACAGAGCCGATGTCACGGAACTGCCCGTTGCCGAAAGCGCCGAGGCGCAAAGCATGGCCGAGGCCGAGCAGGTTACCACGGAAGAGGAACTGCCCCGCATCGCGATCGAAACCCCGCGCCTGACGGGCACGATCAACCTGCGCGGTGGCCGGATCGACGATCTGGTCATGCTGGACTATCGCGAGACCACCGAGCCGGGGTCGGCGAACGTGTCACTGCTCAACCCCGAAGGATCGCATGACGCCTTCTACGCGCTCTATGGCTGGCGTCCCGGCCCGAATATGGATTGGGACATGGTGCCAGGTGCGAACACCCCCTGGGAGGTGATCGAGGGCACCACGCTGAGCATCGGTGCGCCGGTCACTCTGGGCTGGACCAATGCCAATGGTCTGGCATTCACCCAGCGCTTTGTCATCGACGACAATTTCATGCTGACAGTGACCCAGAGTGTCGAGAACACAGGCTCTGACACTGCGCGGATGGCCCCCTACGGTCTGATCTCGCGGCATGGCGAACCGGATGATCTGGAAAATTTCTTCATCAGCCATGAAGGCTTCATCAAGGTCGCCGATGGCCGTCTGTCCGAAGACAGCTACCGCAATGTGCGCGATTTCAATCTCCATGAGCGCGAGAACACCAATGCGCGCGTGACCCCTGTCACCGAGGATGGCTGGCTGGCAATTGCCGATAAATACTGGATGGCGGCCATCGTGCCGATGCCGGGTCAGAGCTTCTCGGCCGTGCAGCGCTATATCCCTGCGCGCGATGTCTATCAGGCCCGCGCAGATCTGCCGACGCTGGTCGTGGGGCCGGGCGAATCGGATCAGGTCCAGACCATGCTTTTCGCAGGGGCCAAGGAATGGTCGGTTCTGCGCGCCTATGAGCGCGAGCTGGGGATTGACCGGTTTCTGGACGCCATCGACTGGGGCTGGTTCTTCTTCCTGACGAAACCGATCTTCGCGACGCTCTATTTTATCGAAGGGCTGATCGGGAATATGGGCTGGTCGATCATCACGCTCACACTTCTGATCAAGGCCATCCTGCTGCCCTTGGCGTGGAAGAGCTATGTCAGCATGGCCAAGATGAAAGAGCTGCAGCCCGAGATGCTGGCCATCAAGGAACGCGCGGGCGATGACAAGCAGAAGCTTCAGCAGGAGATGATGAAGCTCTACAAGGAAAAGAAGGTCAACCCGGCAGCAGGCTGTCTGCCGATCCTGTTGCAGATCCCGATCTTCTTCTCGCTCTACAAGGTGATTTTCGTCACCATCGATCTGCGGCACGCGCCATGGTTCGGGGTGTTCAATGACCTGTCTGCGCCCGATCCGACCTCGATCATGAACCTGTTCGGGCTGCTGCCCTGGGCCGCGCCGCATCCTGACAGCCTGCTCTCGCTGATCTTCATCGGGATCCTGCCGATCTGTCTGGGCGTGTCGATGTGGCTGCAGATGAAGCTGAACCCGACAACCACCGAGCCGATCCAGCAGGCGGTGATGACCTGGATGCCGTGGATCTTCATGTTCATGCTGGGCTGGTTCGCCTCGGGTCTGGTGCTGTACTGGATCGCGAACAACGTGATCACCTTTGCGCAGCAATACTCGATCATGGCGATGAATGGCTCGCGGCCTGATTTGCTGGGCAATATCGGCGTCAAGAAGAAGAAGAAGAGCTAGGCTTATGGGGTGGCGGCTGGCGCATATCTTCCGCCATCCCATCAAAGCGCATGGGCGCGAGGCGCTGCCCTCGGTTGCGCTGGCTGAGGGGCGCTGCCTGCCCTTCGACCGGCATTGGGCGGTAGCGCATGAAGCGGCGATGATCATGCCGGGCTGGAATGCCTGCATGAATTTCACACGCGGGGCCAAGACACCGGCACTGCAAGCGATCAATGCGCAGTTTGACGAAGCCGCAGGCCAGATCACCCTGACCCATCCTGCGCGCGCGCCGCTCACCTTTGCGCCGGACACTGCACAAGGGCAGACGGATTTCCTGAACTGGGTCGCGCCGCTGATGGCCGGGGGGCGTGCGCGGCCTGTGCGGCTGGTCAAGGCCGGGCGCGGGATGACGGATACGGATTTCGAGAGTGTCTCTGTGCTCAATCTGTCCTCGAACCGCGCCTTGGGCCAGCGGCTGGGCGTCGGTCTGGGGCTTGACCGCTGGCGCGGCAATCTGTGGCTGGACGGGCTGGCCCCTTGGGAGGAATTCGACCTGGTGGGCCGCGAAATCGCGATTGGCGCGGCGCGGCTGAAAGTGGTCGAGCCGATTGGCCGCTGCCGCGCGACGATGGTCGATTGCGCAACCGGGCGGATTGACGTGAACACGCTCGATGCGCTGGAAGAGGGCTACGGGCACACGAATTTCGGCGTCTATGCTGTGGTCACGCAAGCCGGGACCATCCGCGAAGGCGATACAGCAAAGGTAATCGCATGACCGCCCTGCCCTTTCCACTGGCCGAGATGCCAGAGCCGCTGGCCGAAGAGGCTGGCCGCAAGCTC
>SKRP01000303.1 GCA_007118445.1 Natronohydrobacter sp. | reverse complement strand
TGTTTCATCTTGCTGAAAATACTCAAAAACAGGGCGCGCGACAGCGCGCCCTGCCCCTGATCTCAGTTCTTCACAACGTCCTTGAGCAGCAGGAAGAAAGACGGCTCCAGCTGGAAATTCTCGACCGCATCCGAGGTCACGGCATTCTGCATCCAGTTCGCCACGAAAACCCAGGGCGCGTCTTCCTGCACGATCACCTGCATCTCGCGGTAAAGCCGTGCGCGCTCATCCAGGTCGGTTTCCACACGCGCCGCTTCCAGCAGCGCATCGACTTCGGGGTTGGAATAATAGCCCGAATTGAACCCGCCCGCGTCGGGCCAGGCATCGGTGCGCAGCGCAAGGAAAGGCAGGGTATCAGGGTCATTGGTCATCCAGGCCATCTGCGCCATATCGGCCTTGCCTTCCAGCCCCGGATTCACATTGCCCAGAAATGTATTCCATTCGTAGGTTTCGATCGTCACATCAAAGCCCACAGCGGCCAGATCGGCCTGAATGGCTGTGCCCATCGGAATCGGATCCAGCATACCGGAACCGCCCTCGGTGACATAGAAGGTCAGGCTCGCGCCCTCAGCACCGGCCTCGGCGATCAATTCACGTGCGCGGTCGGGGTCGTGGGGATAAGGTGCAAGTTCTTCATTATAGGCCCAGGCAAAAGCAGGCGGGGTTGGCCCAGCCGCGATGGTGGCGGTGCCTTCCAGCACGTCATTCACCAGCGCTTCCTTGTTGATCGCGTAATTCGCCGCCTGCCGCACGCGCTGGTCGGCAAAGGGGCCTTCCTTGGCGTTCAGGATCAGAAACCACAGATGCGGGCCAGCCTGTTCATGGACCGTATGCTGCGCGCCCTGGAACTGCGACACGGCAACCGGGGGCACTTCGACCATCACGTCAATCCCGCCTGCCAGCATTTCGGCCACGCGCGTATTGGCATCGGTGATGGGGCGGAAGATCACAGCCTCTGTGCCCGCCGTGCCGTCCCAGTAGCCGTCATTGCGGGTGACTACGACACGTTCATTCGAGCGCCATTCGGCAAACTGGAAGGGCCCGGTGCCCGAAGGGTTGCGCCCGAAATCATCACCATGGTCCATCACCGCCGCGGGTGACATGATCAGCCCGGTCGGATAGGCGAGATTCGACAGGAAGGGCGCATAGGGTTCGTTCAATGTGAAGCGCACAGTCAGGTCATCGACAGCCTCGACTGTGTCGACCGCACTGAAGAAAAAGGATAGCGGGAACGGCCCGGTGCCGTGATAAGGGTGGTCCTCATTCAGCATCCGCTCGAAATTCCAGACCACGGCTTCGGCGTCGAAGGGGCTGCCATCATGGAAGCTGACACCCTCGCGCAGGCTGAACGTGTAGACCGTGCCATCTTCCGAAATCTCCCAGCTTTCGGCCAGCGCGGGTTCGACTTCCAATGTTCCAGAAGCGTAGCGCACCAGACCGTCATAAAGATTCATCAGGATGCGGAAGTCATTGACCGCTGTCACCGCATGAGGGTCAAGCGCCTGTGGCTCTGCGATCTGGCCAACAACAAGCACGCCCGGCGGGGTCTGGGCGGCGGCAGGCGCAACCATCGCCGATGTCGCCAGAAGCGCGGCTGTCAATACCCCAAAGCCACGGCGGGTCAGTGATGAAAAGGCCATATCCGGCACTCCCTGTTGCTGCTTTAATTTCGGACTATTTATCATGATAATTTGCACTCGTCAAAATTTTCGTGATAAATTGGCATGACACGAGGAAATAAAGCGATGACCTTTTCGATTCTTGCACAAGATATGAACACCGGGGCCTTTGGGGGTGCCGCCGCAACAGGGTCGCTCTGTGTGGGCGGCTGGGTTCTTCGGGGTGATTCGCGCGTCGGCATGTCCGCGTCACAGGGTGCCGCGCCTTCGACCATATGGGGCGAAGACGCGCTGTTGCGGATGCAGGCAGGAGAGAACGCCGAACAGGCGCTCGAATCAGTGATCCGGCCGGATGCCGGCCGCGACTGGCGGCAACTTGCGTTGCTTGACCGCACGGGCGGCACTGCCTGTCATACTGGCACGAAAAACACCGGCTGGCGCGGATCGCTGGTGGCGTCCGGGCTGGTGGTGTCAGGCAATCTGCTGACTGGCCCACAGGTTTTGACGGCCCTGCGCGATGCATTCCTCGCCGCGCGGGGCGATCTGGCTGAACGGCTGCTGGTTTCCATCGCTGCGGCTGAGGCGGCGGGTGGTGACACGCGCGGCCTGAAATCAGCAGCGCTGCTGGTGGTTTCGGACGACACGCCGCCACTGACCCTGCGCGTGGACTGGTCCGAAAACCCGATTGCAGCTTTGTGCGATCTCCACAGGCGCAGCCAGACCGGCGCTTACGCCGCATGGTTGCCAAGTGTTCCCACCCGCAACGATCCGGAGCGCGGTCATGACTGAAACTGACTGGGGTGCGCTGGCGCAGCATTGGCTGGACCGACTCGCGGCCTGTTCCGAACCCGGCCACGGCGTGACGCGCCTGCCCTTTACCCCTGAGCACCGTGCCGCGCTGGCTGTGCTGACCGAATTGATGGAACAGGCCGGGCTGGCGGTTCATCTGGATGCAGCGGGCACGCTGATCGGACGGCTGGAAGGACCCGAGGACAGGCCTGCTCTTTTGATGGGGTCACATCAGGACTCGGTGCGCGAGGGCGGTGCCTATGACGGGATCATGGGCGTGGTCCTGCCGGTGCTGGCGCTGATGAAACTGCGCCAGAAAGGTCTGACGCTGCCTTTTCCCGTTGAGGTTCTGGCCTTTGCAGATGAAGAAGGCGTGCGCTTCCCCACTGCTTTGATGGGGCCACGCGCACTTGCCGGGACCTTTGACATGGCCGCGCTGGGGCTGCGCGACCACAACGGGATACCCCTGCGCCGCGCGATGGAAGATTTCGGGCTGAACCCTGACGCCCTGCCGGGATTGAGGCGCGACGCGTCACAGGTTCTGGGCTGGGTGGAAATTCACCTGGAACAGGGCCCTGTACTGGAAATGGCCGCACAGGATATCGGGATTGTCACGAGCATCTGCGGGATTGAACGGCACATGATCAACCTGACCGGCAAAGCCGCGCATGCGGGCACGATGCCGATGCATCTGCGCCGCGATGCGCTGGCAGGCGCCGCCGAACTGACGCTGGCCGCCGAAACACTGGCCCGCGAAACCGATGGGCTGCTGGCGACGGTTGGCACCTTGCAGGTTCGACCGGGCGCAGTGAATGCCGTCCCCGGTGAGGCAACACTGACCCTGGAAATCCGCGCGCCTGATGATGCCCTACGCGAACAGGCCGGGGTGACACTGACGCAAGCCGCCCATGAGATCGCGAGCCGTCGGGGTCTGGGGCTGGTTACCGCGCGGACCTATGTTCAACCGGCAACTCCCTGTTCACCGCAGATCATCGAATGCTTGTCAAAATCCGTCGCGGCGGGGAATCGCGAAGAACCACAGCAGCTCGCGTCCGGTGCGACGCATGACAGCTCGGCCATGGCGGCGCTTTGTCCCGTGGGGATGCTGTTCACCGCGTGTCGCGAAGGCGTCAGCCATCATCCCGACGAGCATGTCCCGGCGGCGGTCATGTCATCCGGGATCAAAGCGCTGGAACGGTATCTGATGCAGCTTCAGACTTCTGCCAGTCATCTGTAAAACCCGGATATCGCCCTGTTTCCGAAATCGCAGTATAACTTCGAGCGCACCGAGCGGCGGGGAAGGGCCGCTTGGCAATATTGTGCAAATGCAGCTCCACGCCGCTACCGTCGGCAAACCGCCCGATGCGAGGGCGTGACCTGAGCGGTCAAATTCATCAGCTCACGCCTCGTATCATTTGCATGAAGGCGAATGCGAGAGTCGCAATGGCCCGTCTCAGGTGACACTACTGTGGCTGTCTATCAACGGATTGGCGCTCGTCATGGCACAAACCGTTGTCAGGCGACTGTCACAAATGTTGATTATCGAAAGCAGACGCCAAAATCCGGAATGTGATCATGACCAGGCCACCTATCAAAAAACCCGATGATCTGACTGAGGCCGCGCATGACTGGCTCGAGGCCGAACTGGCGGATGTGCTTGACGAGGAATTCGAGCTGGAGCTGGAAGACGCGGTTCTGTCGCGCGAGATTGCGAAGATCTACAAGACCCGACATCCTGATCTGCTGGGGCGCAAGGTCTATCTCGAAAACCTGCTGCGCCTTCAGGCCGAATTGATCCGGCTGCAAGACTGGGTGCAGCATTCGGGCAGCAAGGTCGTGGTGCTGTTCGAAGGGCGTGACAGTGCGGGCAAAGGCGGCGTGATCAAGCGCATCACACAGCGGCTCAATCCGCGGGTTGTGCGGGTTGTGGCGCTGCCCGCGCCGTCGGATCGCGAACGCTCGCAATGGTATTTCCAGCGCTATGTCCCGCATCTGCCGGCTGGTGGCGAGATCGTGCTCTTCGATCGCTCATGGTATAACCGTGCAGGCGTCGAGCGGGTGATGGGGTTTGCGTCTGACGATCAGGTCGAGCAGTTTTTCCATGACGTGCCGGAATTCGAGCGGATGCTGGTGCGGTCGGGCATCACGCTGGTCAAATACTGGTTCTCGATCACGGATGAAGAACAGCAGATGCGCTTTCTGATGCGCATCCATGATCCGATGAAGCAGTGGAAACTCAGCCCGATGGACCTGCAATCGCGCGTGCGCTGGGAACAGTATACCAAGGCCAAGGAAGAGATGCTGGAGCGCACCAATATCCCCGAAGCGCCGTGGTATCTGGTCGAGGGCACCGACAAGCGCCGGGCCCGGCTGAATTGCATCGACCATCTGCTGGGGTTGATCCCCTATCAGGATATTCCACACGATCCGATCACCCTGCCCGAGCGCGTGTTCAACCCTGACTATGAGCGGGCGATCCTGCCGCCGGAGTTGTATGTGCCGCGGAAGTACTGACCTCGGTTTTCATGCGGACCTTTGAGCTACTGTTGCCGCGCAGGAACGCCTCTGCGACAGTAGTCCAGTCACAGGTAGCGCGCACATCAGCCGCACGCGCGGCGCGTCTACAGGCCTCTGCGAGTGCCTTGCCTTCCAGCTTGCCGCAGAACTCTGCATCCCGGAACGTGCGCTGCAAGTTCCCAAGCGCCGGTCCATCGCCGACAATGACCTTGCGATGCGGCCCCAGAGCCGCTCATCCAGCGACTTCTCGGGCGCGATACGACCATCATAAAGCAGGGTCGGGTGGTCGGTTCTGTCAGGTTCGGGGGCTTCCGGGGCGGAAAAAACAGGGTTGTGTCCACACCTCGCGACAGGCGTGCCAGAGGCATACGGAACCCCCAGTCGCGCAACAGCGCCTCCGGGCGGATATGGGTGTAGCGGCGCAGCATCTTCCAACCCTTGTGACCGGTGACAAGTGAGACCTGTTCGATAGCGAATCCGGCCTCGAACAGGCGGCTTGTGCCTTCATGGCGCAGATCGTGAAAATGCAGGTCCTTCACACCGACATCCTTGCAAGCCCGCCGGAAGGCGGTTCC
>SKRP01000189.1 GCA_007118445.1 Natronohydrobacter sp. | reverse complement strand
CAGACCCGCAAAGACCAGAATCCCGATGGCCGAGATTGCGAACATCATGGCCGGGCTTTGCAGGAAGATGTTGATGATCATCGCCACGATCAGCCCGATCACCCCCATGATCAGGAAGGTGCCCATGCCCGACAGGTCTTTCTTCGTTGTGTAGCCATAGAGGCTGAGCCCCGCAAAGGCGATGGCGGTCACGAAGAAGGTCTGCACGATCGAGAAGCTGGTGAAGACGAGGAAGATCGAGCTGAGCGACAGGCCGATGGCGCTCGCGAAAACGAAAAAGCCCAGCTGCACACCGGCTGCCGAGGCCTTGCGCATCAGCGCGCCCCAGCCGAACAGGATGAAGGCCAGCGGTGCGAACATGATCACCCAGCGCAGCGGCGACAGGTAGATCGACGCGCCGAAGCTGTTGAGCATCGTGCCATTGCCCAGCTGAGCAGCCGCCATATTCGGATCAGTGGTCGTGGTCAGGCCCGAAATCGCCCAGGCGGCAGCAGCCGTGATGATCATGCCCACGGACATCGTGCCGTAGACCTTGTTCATGTGGGCGCGCAGGCCCGCATCGATTTCGCTGGCGCGGGTGGTGCTGATCGTCTGCGCCCGCATCGCGTTGTGATCTGCCATATGGTCCTCCATGCAAAAAACGTGCTGCGGGCTGGCCGCAACATCTTGGCTCTAATATCGGCAAGAATGTGCGGGGTTTCAAGGATTACCGGAGTCAAATAGACAGGATTTGAACAAGTGCCCGCGCGGTTGCTGTCCTGACGATCACATTTCCAGGTCGATCACCACCTTGCCGGTCGATTTGCGCTCGCGCAGCAATGTGAATCCCTCTGCAACCCGGGCAAGCGGCAGGACATGGCTGACATGTGGCGCGATTCTGCCGGTCTGATACCAGTCCAGCAGACGGGCGAGCGATCCGGTCAAGGCTTCGGGCGCGAAGTTCAGATAGCCGCCCCAATAGAGCCCGATCACGGTCAGGTTCTTGACCAGCAGGATATTGGCGGGAAACTGCGGCACTTTGCCGCCGGCAAAGCCGATGGCCAGAAATCTCCCCTCGGGGCGTAGGGCGCGCAGTGCCGGCGTGGCCAGCGGTTCGCCAATGGCATCATAGACCACATCCACCCCGCCCAGCGCCCGGAGTTCCGCGCGCAGGTCAATCCCTTGGCTGTCAAGGCAGATTTCTGCCCCCTTTTCGCACGCGATGGCGCATTTTTCAGCGCCGCGCGCCACAGCGATGACCCGTGCACCCATCGCCGCGCCGATTTCGACAGCGGTAAGCCCGACACCGCCCGCCGCCCCCAGCACCAGCAGCGTTTCACCCGCTCGCAGCCCGGCCCGGTGATCCAGCGCCAGATGCGATGTGCCATAGGCGATCAGGAAACCGGCGGCATCGGTGAAGGACAAGGTATCGGGAATCGGCACGCAGCGCGCAGCCGGGCAGGCGATCCGTTCGGCCAGCCCGCCGGACCCGGTATAGGCCGCGACTCGCTGGCCTGTGTGCAGATGGGTGACATTGCTGCCGACGGCTGCGACAGTGCCGGCGATTTCCATGCCCAGAATGCAGGGCAGGGCAGGGCGTTCCTGATACTGCCCGCGCTGCATCAGCAGATCGGCGAAATTCAGACCGCAGGCTGCGATGCGGACAAGAACTTCCCCAGGGCCCGGCCGGGGCTCGGGCAGCTCTCGCAGGACAGGGGGTGTTTCAAGGGCTTCAAGGACGAGCGCGCGCATGGGGACTCCGTTCTGCAGACCGGACAAGAGTGCCGCGCGGACCGGGCATGTGCAAGCCGGCTTCTGCCCCGGCGATCGGCAGGGCGATTGCGCGATGCGAAACTCATCCTCCAGTTGTTTGCAAAATGCAATGCAGTTTGCGAATATCCGCGCAAAATTCGAAGCGATGTGAATAATCCGTGCATGAGGATTTCCCGGTGATATCTGAATGCTACCCGGGTCCGGCATGGACGTCCGAAAGATGCTGCTCCGCCCAAGGCAAGTGCGTCTGCACAGGCGGGATCGGTGTCGATGCTCAAAGCATCCGGGCGGGCGCTCCGGGCGGATTGCGACTGGATCGATGGTCAAACAGGTGAAGGAATTAAAGAGTGAGCCATATCGTAGATACCCATGTGGGCCAGAGGATACGCCACCGCAGATGGCTGCTGGGTGTGACCCAGCAACAGCTTGCAGATGCTGTTGGGATCAAGTTTCAGCAGATTCAGAAATATGAGACCGGCGCCAATCGGGTCTCGGCATCGCGCCTCTGGGATATTTCGCGCGCACTCGATGTGCCGCCCAGTTTTTTCTTTGAAGGATTGAAAACAGATGACGAGACAACAGTTTCCGACTCCAACGAGCTTCTGAACCGCAAGGAAACGCTGGAATTGCTGCGAACCTATTACGCCATTCCTGAAAGCCAGCGCAAACGCCTGTTCGATCTGGCCCGCGTGCTCGGGCAGGTGGCCTGACGCAGCTTGCGCACCCGTCGAGGTCTTGCCTGTGCGCAACAGGCATGACAAAGGCGACGGGTATCGCCGCGCCGGGACAGTCAGGAATGGACAGAGACACGCTAACGCCGCAGGACCGGGACTCACTCCGGGTTCTGCTTGACCAGCTTGCGGATCTGGCGCGGCGGGAAACGCTGGGCTGGTTCCGTAACCCGGCCCTGTCAGTGGGAAATAAACATCAGGCAGGGTTCGATCCGGTGACCGAGGCGGATCGCGGCACCGAGCATGCGATCCGGCAGCATCTTGCGAAACTGCGTCCGCAGGATGCCGTGTTCGGGGAAGAGCTGGGCAGGCAGCCCGGCAGCTCCGGGTTGACATGGATCATCGATCCGGTCGACGGGACGCGCGGTTTCATGGCAGGAACGCCCTGCTGGGGCGTGCTGATCGCGCTGGCGGATGCGCGCGGGCCGTTCCTGGGCGTGATTGACCAGCCTTATATCGGTGAGCGGTTTACCGGCGGTCTGGGGCAGGCACGGATGACAGGTCCGCAGGGCGCGCGCGCGCTGGCCACGCGCGGCACAGTCTCGCTACGCGATGCGATTCTCTTCACCACCTTCCCAGAGATCGGCACAGCGCAGGAACGCGCGGCTTTCATGCGCGTGTCGGACAAGGTCAGGCTGACCCGCTACGGGATGGATTGCTATGCCTATGCGTTGCTCGCGGCAGGGCATGTCGATCTGGTGATCGAGGCGGGACTGAACGCCTATGACATCGCGGCCCCGATTGCGGTGATCGAGGCCGCAGGCGGTCTTGTGACGGATTGGCAGGGCGGACCTGTGGGCGAGCGCGGGCAGGTGATCGCTGCGGCCAATGCCGCGCTGCACGCAGAGGCGATGGCGCTACTCAATCACCTTCCATCCGGTGCGGGCGGATAGCTGTTGCAGTAAGGTGCGTGCTGCAGCACGCACCCTACGCGCGCGTTGTGCAGCGGGTGCTGACCTCGGTGATGGCCTGTGCGATCAGTTCCAGACAGTCCGGGGTCGAAAACCGGTGATCGGCCCCCTTGACCAGTGTCAGCCGCATATCAGGGCAGTCAGCATGATCGAGCAGGTTCAGCGGCACAGAACTCGCCACTGCCTCATCTTCCGTGCCCTGCACCAGCCGCACTGGAAAGGGCAAGGACAGCGGCGCGCGCAGCACCAACTGGTCGCGCCCGTCATCGAACAGGCGGCGCGTCAGGATATAGGGGCGGTCGTCATAGCTGTTGGGCACGGCCACCTGCCCCCTGGTCGTGATCTCGGTGCGCTGCGCGTCAGTGAGGCCGGGCCACATGCTGTCCTCGGTGAAATCAGGGGCTGCCGCAATGCCCACCAGCCCCGCAACCCGCTCACGCATGCGCCGCGCCAGTAAAAGCGCGATCCAGCCACCCATGGATGAGCCCACCAGAATCTGCGGGCCTTTGGTCAGCCGCGTCACCGCCTGATATGCATCCTCGGCCCAGTCGCCGATGCAGCCCTCCTCAAACGCGCCGGAGCTTTCGCCATGCCCGGAATAGTCGAAACGCAGAAAGGCACGACCCTGCGCGCGGGCCCAATCTTCCAGCCAGACCGCCTTGGTGCCGGACATATCCGACATGAACCCGCCCAGAAACACGATCCCCGGCCCTGCGCCTGCGCTCTGGTGATAGGCCAGCCTGCGGCCTGTTGCTGTTTCAATCTTCTGAACCATCGCCCAATTCCTTCAATCCCTTCGCGGTCCAGGCCCCGCCTGCGGCCATCAGCGCAAACAGCGCAAGCGCGGCCTCGGCCCCGGCAAGCGCTGCCAGCGCGCCGAACACACCGCTGGCCAGCAGGATCACGCCGATCACTGTATTCGCAATCGCAGTATAGACCGCGCGCAGCTCGGGGCCAGCCATATCCACCAGATAGGTCGCGCGCCCCAGCCGCACCCCCTGATGCGCGATCATCAGCACAAAAAGCGCAAGCGGCATGGCCAGCGGCACAGCGGTCAGCCCGGCGGCGGCAAAGCCCAGTGTCAGAACCAGCGCCGCTGCCCCGCTGAGCCCGGTCAGGATCAGCACCTGCCGCGAGGAGTGATCCGCCAGCCGCCCCCAGAAATAGCCCGAGAGCAGCGCCGCCAGCGCCGAGGCCAGCACCAGCGCCCCCAGCCCTTCGAGCGCCGCGCCCGGCCCGCCCGAGGCCAGCATCACCAGATAGGGCGGTGCCAGCGCGGTCGAGGTCAGCAATCCGCGCGTGGCCACGAAACGCGCAAGCTGGCGGTCCTCGCGCAGATAGCGCAGATTGGCCAGCGCATCGATAAACGCATTCGCGCCGCCCGCAGTCGCGCCGCGCGCCTCGGCCAGCCCGGCAAAGACCAGCCCGGCCAGAAGCCATGCGCCGGCGGCCAACCCCAGCGCGCCCAGCACGATCAGCGCGCGATGCTCGGAAAAGAGGATCAGCAGAAGCGCGAATGCTATGATCACCACGGCAGACCAGCTTGCCGCCAGCCCGGTCACGGTGCCGCGCTGGCCCTTGTCGATGGTCTTGCCCAGCACGTCCTTATAGGCGACCGAGGCCACCGAGCGTGACAGCGCCAGCACAGCCAGCCCCGCCAGAATCACCGCGCCCGCCGCCGCGCCCTCGAACACCAATGCCCCGGCCAGAATGATCGCCGCCCCCAGCCCCTGCCCGAAAGCGGCCCCGGCCCAGGCCCATTTGCGCTGCGCCATCGCGCGGATGCGGGCAGCGGTGAAAAGCTGTGGCAACAGCGCGCCGGCCTCGCGGATCGGGACCAGCAGCCCGATCAGCGCGGCGGGCGCACCGAGATGGGTCATCAGCCAGGAGAGCACCAGCTTGGGATCGACCAGCCCGTCTGCGGATTTGTTCAGCCCCAGCGCGGCCGCATGGCGCAGGAAATTCTGCGGCTGGGCGCGGCAGGCGGCATTGGGGATGTCGCGGCAGGACCGGCCATCATCTTCGGCGCTCAGGGCCTCATAGGCGCGGGTGACAGTATCGCGATGGCGGGTCAAATGTGGCTCCCTTGATGAAATTGCACATTATCTGCGCTGTCTGAACGCCTCTGGCTTGACTTTCGTTCCCGCCCCCGCGAAGGACAGTGCCCGACATAACCCGCAACCGGGCGTTCCGTGGGCGCCAAAACGACGAGGATCGGCCAATGGCCCAGATTTCCCTGACATTCCCTGATGGCAATGCGCGCAACTATGACGCGGGGGTGACACCTGCGCAAGTGGCCGAGAGCATCGCGCCCTCGCTGGCGAAAAAAGCGATTTCCGCCACTGTGAATGGCGCGCATTTCGATCTGCAATGGCCGATCACCGAAGATGCCGCCATTGCCATCCACACGATGCAGGATGACACGCAGGCGCTGGAACTGATCCGCCACGATCTGGCGCATATCATGGCCCGCGCGGTGCAGGAGATCTGGCCGGATGTGAAAGTCACCATCGGCCCGGTGCGCGACAAGGGATGGTTTTATGATTTCGACCGCGCCGAGCCCTTCGTGCCCGAGGATCTGGCCCTGATCGAGGCGAAGATGCGCCAGATCATCGAGGCGCGCGAGCCTGTCACCACCGAAGTCTGGGACCGCGCCCGCGCAATTGCGCATTACGAGGCTGCAGGCGAGCCGTTCAAGATCGAGTTGATCAACCGCATCCCCGAGGGCGAGGATTTGCGGATGTACTGGCACGGGCCATGGCAGGATCTGTGCCGCGGCCCGCATCTGCAGCATACCGGGCAGGTGCCGGTCGATGGCTTCAAGCTGATGTCGATTGCCGGGGCCTATTGGCTGGGCGACAGCACGCGGCCCCAGTTGCAGCGCATCTATGGCGTGGCCTTCAAGGATCGCAAGACGCTCAAGGCGCATCTGACGATGCTGGAAGAAGCGGCGAAGCGCGACCATCGCAAGCTGGGCCGCGAGATGGATCTGTTCCATATGCAGGAAGAAGCGCCGGGGCAGATTTTCTGGCACCCGAATGGCTGGTCGATCTACACGACGCTGCAGGATTACATGCGCCGCAAGCAACGCGCCGATGGCTATGTCGAGGTGAACACGCCGCAGGTGGTCAGCCGCAAGCTCTGGGAGGCGTCGGGGCATTGGGAGAATTATCAGGAGAATATGTTCATCGTCGAGGTCGAGGAAGACCATGCCAAGACCAAATCGATCAATGCGTTGAAGCCGATGAACTGCCCCTGCCATGTGCAGGTGTTCAACCACGGTCTGAAATCCTATCGCGATCTGCCCTTGCGCATGGCCGAGTTTGGCTCGTGCAACCGGTATGAACCGTCCGGCGCGCTGCACGGGATCATGCGCGTGCGCGGGTTTACGCAGGATGATGCGCATATTTTCTGCACCGAAGATCAGATCGAGGCAGAATCGAAGAAATTCATCGACTTCCTGTCGGGGATCTATGCGGATCTGGGCTTCGATAACTGGCGCATCAAGCTCTCGACCCGCCCTGAGAAACGGATCGGCAGTGATGAAAGCTGGGACCGTGTCGAGGCCGCGCTGGGCAATGCCTGCATTGCTGCGGGTCATGACTATGAGCTGTTTCCGGGGGAAGGCGCGTTTTATGGCCCGAAGCTGGAATTCGTGCTGACCGATGCCATCGGGCGCGACTGGCAATGCGGCACCTTGCAGGTGGACCCGAATCTGCCGGAGCGGCTGGATGCCACCTATATCGGACAGGACGGCGCGAAACATCGCCCGGTCATGCTGCACCGCGCTGTGCTGGGCAGTTTCGAGCGGTTCATCGGGATATTGATCGAGGAACATGCCGGCAAGCTGCCTTTCTGGCTGGCCCCGCGTCAGGTGGTGGTGGCCTCGATCGTGTCGGACGCGGATGACTATTGCCGCGAGGTGCTGGCGGCCTTGCAGGCGGCTGGTATCCGGGCAGAACTGGATCTGCGCAACGAGAAGATCAATTACAAGGTGCGCGAGCATTCGCTGGGCAAGGTGCCGGTGATCCTGGCCATTGGCGCGCGCGAGGTGGAGGAGCGCACGGTTTCGGTGCGTCGTCTGGGCGAACAGCGCACCGCGACGCAAGGGCTGGAGGCGCTGGTGGCCGCGCTGGCAGAGGAAGCCACGCCGCCGGATCTGCGCTCGGGTCAGTAACCGGCGGGTGGGGTAGGGTGCGTGGCAAGCCACGCACCTTACAGACAAAAAAACGGGGGCCATGCCCCCGCCTGTCTGTTCAGTCGTGCCGCAATGCCTTTACTCGCGCAGTGCCGCGGCCATCTGCTGCAGCGTATCCGCATCCACGAAGCCGCGGATCATCTCGCTTTCCATCACGAAAGTCGGCGTGCCGGTGATCTGCAGGCGCTGCGCGAGCGCGTGGTTCTCATTGATGACATCGGTCACGGACTCGCTGTCCATTTCCGCAACAACAGCTTCGAAATCCAGCCCCAGCGTCGTGGCCAGTCCATCGAGATGTTCCGGCGTGATCGACCCTTCATGGCGCATCAGCATGTCATGGGCCTGTTCATAGGCGTCATCGCCTGCAAGCTGCAGCACCGAAATCGCGAAGCGCGAGGCCAGCTCGGATTCCGGGCCGAGGATCGGAAATTCCTTCACGATGAAGCGCAGATTGTCATCTGCCTCGAGCAATGTCGCGATCTCGTCATGCGCGCGCTGGCAGAAGCCGCAGCGATAATCCAGAAACTCGACCAGCGTGATATCCCCGTCCGGATTGCCGCCCACCCAGGAATACCCGTCATGGAACAGCGCTTCGGCATTGGCTTCGAGCACAGCGCGGTCCATATCCGCCTGCGCGGCGGCGTTGCGCTGCTCATAGACCGCCACAGCCTCGAATATCACCTCGGGGTTCTGCAGCAGATAGGCGCGGACCTGCGCGCCGAACGCGGCATCGACCTCGTCATTCACCGGCGTGGTCTCGATGATCTCGGACACTGCTGCCATGGCGTCGGGTGCCGACATGTCATCTGTGGTCGTCGCATTGCTGTCACCCCCCGAGGTCAGCACCAGCAGACCCAGCGCCGCAGCGGCCATGCAGGTCCCGATCAATGCCGATTCAGACAGCGGCAGCGTCCCGCTCTTGGTGGTGGTTTCGGAATGATCAGCCATATGCAAGTTCCTGTCTGCTGTGGCGCATGGGCTGCGCAAATGTGCCCGGCGCCAGATCCTGATACGATATGCGCCTCCTTAAATCCTGCGCGCTGTGCGGAATCAACCCTTGCCAGTGCGGCAATTCGATCCTTTCGCGATTGTGAGCGGGTTTTGCGGCCTGCGTCTGTGCAAAAATGGTTTCACGGCCCGGACCGACGCGGTATCAGTTGCGCCAGTCAAGGCATGGTCGGGCAGATGCGCAGCACAGGACAGCAAAGCGAAAGATCGCGCCGGGGCGTGCTGCATCTGCTGGTCGCGGCCATGCTGGTGCTCTGCTGCGCTCATGCCGTGGCCCAGACAACGCTGGGCGCGCAGGCGCGGCTTCTCGATACAGGCACAGCGCTGCGCGGGCAGGCCGACCAGCTGGAACTGCGGCTGGCGCTCAGCCAGCCGGTGCCTTACCGGGTGCGGATTCTGGCCAGTGCGCCACGGCTGGTGGTTGATCTCAATACGCTGGACTGGGGCGCGCAGGAACTGGGCGCGGACCTGACGCGCGCAGTCCCGGTGAATGCGCTGCGCAAGGGCCATCTGCCCGATGGCTGGGCGCGGATGGTGATCGATCTCTCCGCGCCGCTGGCCCTGAGCCTGTCCGAGCAGCAGGTTTCCGACACGACCGGCGAAGCGCTGATCCGGCTGGAGCTGCAGCGCGTCCCACTCGAGGAATTCGAGGCGATGGCCCATTCCGAGACCACTCTGGCCGTGCAGACCAGCCCGGCCCTGCTGCACCCGGATGCGCCGGCTGACGCCACCCCGCCCGCGCCGCCGCGCCGCCCGCTGGTCATGCTCGATCCGGGTCATGGCGGCATTGATCCCGGTGCCGAACGCGACGGGGTGCGCGAGGCCGATATCGTGCTCGATTTCGCACGCGAACTGCGCGCGCTTCTCTTGCGCCGTGGGCATTTCGATGTCGGCATGACCCGCGATGCCGATGAATTCGTGTCGCTGCACGGCCGCATCCGCGCGGCGCGCGCGGCCGGGGCCGATCTTTTCGTGTCGTTGCACGCAGATGCCTTGCCTGAAGGGATTGCCACCGGCACGGTCGTCTATCTGCTGGGCGACGAGGCCAGCGACGACTCGGCTGCCTATCTGGCCGAGCGCCACGACCGGGCGGATATGCTGGCCGGAGTCGATCTGTCGCGCAACACTGATGACATCGCGCGCGTGCTGATGTCCGTGGCCTGGCAGGACACGCAGCCGCGCGCACGTGCGCTGGCGGATGCCCTGATCGCGGGGATGGCGGACAGCAATATCCGGATGCATCGCCGCCCGGTGCAATCGGGGGCATTTACCGTTCTGCGCGCCGTGGATATGCCCTCGGTGCTGATCGAGCTTGGTTTCATGTCCAGCCCGCGCGATCTGGCCAATCTGCAGGATTCGGGCTGGCGCGCGCGTATGGCCGAGGCGATTGCTGATTCGCTCGAAGCCTGGCATGCGACCGATCTCGCCCAGCAGGCATTGCGGCGGCGATGAGGCCGGCGAGATGAGCCTGGCGGGACAAGCGCTGTTCCGCTGCGGAACAGACGCTGACTGCTGCGTGTTTTGACCTGACGCGACAAACACTTTATCCTATACAGCGCGTAGCGAAGTCGAGGTTCTTGTGTTCAGAGCGATTCTATCATTTTTTGGCGGGATATTCAGTTTCGCCATCACTGCAGCGGTGTTTGTTGCAGTGGGTCTGGGGGGTGTGTTCTGGTTCTACAGCCAGGACCTGCCCAGCCATGAACAGTTGGCCAGCTACGCGCCGCCCACGATCAGCCGGATCTATTCGGGCGAGGGGCGGCTGATTGATGAATTCGCGCTCGAACGTCGCCTGTTCACACCGATTGACGACATCCCCGAACCGGTGAAAAACGCCTTCATCGCCGCCGAGGACCGGAATTTCTACGTCCACACAGGGTTTGATACCCGCGCCATCGCTGTCGCCGCCTATGAGGCCATCGAATCGCGTGGCGAAACAGTGCGCGGGGCGTCCACGATCACCCAGCAGGTGATGAAGAACTTCCTTCTCTCCGGCGACCGGACCGGCGAGCGCAAGATCAAGGAGCTGATCCTCGCCAGCCGCGTCGAGCAGACCCTGTCCAAGGATCAGATCCTTGAGCTTTACCTGAACGAGATATTCCTCGGGCAGAATTCCTACGGTGTTACCGCTGCGGCGCAAACCTATTTCAACAAGACGCTGGACGATCTGGAATTGCATGAAATGGCGTTTCTTGCGGCCCTGCCGCAGGCGCCGTCCTCTTACCACCCAGTGCGCAACCGCGACCGCGTGACCGCGCGGCGCAACTATGTTCTGGGGGAAATGCTGCGCAACGGTTTCATCACGCGGGCCGAGCATGACGCTGCACGCGCGCAGCCGCTGCTGACCGTGCAATCAGGCGATTTCCCGAACCCGCGCGGGTCCATGCCGCCGCGTGACTATTTCACCGATGAAGTGCGCCGCCAGTTGTCAGACACTTTCGGCGAGGAAGAGTTCTTTGCAGGCGGGTTGTCGATCCGCGCCACCATCGACCCCGAAATGCAGATCCATGCCGCCCATGCGCTGCAGCGCGCGCTGGAACGGTATGACCGCGGGCTGGGACGGCTGCGCACCACGGGCCAGAGCATCGACCCCGACTTGCTGAATGACGAACAGGCCTGGCGCTCTGCGCTGGGCGGGCTGGAGCTGGCACGCGATATCACGCTGGGCAATCGCTGGTATCCGGCTGTCATCATGGAGGTCACCCCTGACCGCGCCCGCCTTGGCATCGAGGCTGTGGCGGATGATTATCACGCCCCCCATGTCGTGGACCGCCCCGATATCAACTGGGCGCGCGGCACGCTCTCGGACAATCTGGACGTGGGCGATGTGGTCTATGTACGCCGCGTGACTTCGGACAGCGATGGCAGCCATGTCCGCTGGTCGCTGCGGCAGGTGCCGAATGTGCAGGGCGGGTTCATGGCGATGGATGTCAATACCGGTCGTGTGATCGCCATGCAGGGCGGTTTTTCCTATCAGCATTCGGTGTTCAACCGCGCCACCCAGGCCCAGCGTCAGCCCGGATCGGCCTATAAGCCCTTCATCTATGCGGCTGCGCTTGACAGCGGCTTCACCCCGGCCACGATCATCAATGACGCGCCGATCGAAGTGAACACACCGCAGGGGATCTGGCGGCCGACCAATGCGTCGAACCAGTTCTACGGCCCGACACCCGTGCGGCGCGGGATTGAATCCTCGCGCAACCTGATGACGATCCGGCTGGCGCAGGAAATCGGCATGGATGTCGTGGGTGGCTATGCCGAACGCTTCGGCGTCTATGACCGCGCGCAGCAATATCTGGCGGCGGCGCTCGGGTCGCAGGAAACCACGCTGTTCCGCATGGTCGCGGCCTATGCGATGTTCGCCAATGGCGGCGAAAGGGTCGAGCCGACGCTGGTCGACCGGGTGCAGGATCGTTGGGGCAATACGATCTATCGCCATGACCAGCGCAATTGCGTCGATTGCAATGAGCGCGCGCTGCCCTCGGGCCGCGCGCCCTGGATCACGCATCGCCGTGTGCGTGTCATGGATGCGGTGACGGCCTATCAGCTGACCTCGATGATGCAGGGCGTGGTCGAGCGCGGGACAGCCGCGCGCACAGTCAACCTGCCAGTGCCTGCGGCTGGCAAGACCGGCACTACCAATGAAGTGCGCGATGCGTGGTTCGTGGGCTATACGTCAAATATCGTGGCGGGCTGCTATATCGGCTATGACCAGCCACGCCCGATGGGGCGCGGGGCCGGGGGCGGGGCGCTCTGTGGTCCTGTCTTCAACGAATTCATGACCGAGGCAGTCAAGAAATACGGCGGCGGACGGTTCCGCGTGCCCGAGGGCGGTTATTTCCTGAAAATCGACCGCAACACCGGCGCGCGGCTTCCTGACAGCGCAACCGGGTCGCATGTGGTGGCCGAATTCTTCCGCGAGGGCGAAGAGCCGATCTTCGGACTGGCGGCTGTGATCGACGGTGGGTTCTCGCTTGGCGGTGATCTGCCGATGTTCGCCCCCGGCGAGAGCTATGAGGAATTGCAGCGCCCCGATGCCGGTCGCGGTTCGGTCCAGCGCGCGCCTGCGACGCTTGGCACGATATCCACAGGCGGGCTTTACTGAGCCGCGCTTGCCCCTGCGGGCGCGGCGCGCTATGCACGCGCAAGACAGTCATTTCAGCCGATGGTGAGACCGGATGCGCTCTGAAACGCAAGGCCATATTGATGCAATCCGCAAATCGCTGACCCTGCTGGGTCAGCGGATGGATATCGAGACCGCCCCGCACCGGCTGGAAGAATTCGACGCCATGTCCGAAGATCCCGATCTGTGGAACAACCCGGCCCGCGCGCAGGCGCTGATGCGCGACCGGCGTCTGCTGGCCGATGCGCTGGAAACCTTCCGGTCCCTGTCGCAGGAGCTGGAAGACCAGACCGGCATGATCGAGCTGGGCGAGGCCGAGGGCGACGCGGAAGTCGTCGCCGAGGCTGAAGCGGAAATAGCGCAACTGGCCAAAACCGCGGCCGAAAAAGAACTCGAGGCGCTGTTGAATGGCGAGGCGGACAGCAATGACACCTTCCTTGAAATCAACGCAGGCGCTGGCGGCACCGAAAGCTGTGACTGGGCTTCGATGCTGGCGCGGATGTATGTGCGCTGGGCCGAAAAGCGTGGCTACACGGTCGAGATGATGTCCGAGAGCGCAGGCGAGGAAGCGGGGATTCGTTCGGTCGCCTACAAGATCAGCGGCCATAATGCCTATGGCTGGCTGAAATCGGAATCCGGCGTGCACCGGCTGGTGCGTATCTCGCCCTATGACAGTTCGGCGCGCAGGCATACATCCTTCAGCTCGGTCTGGGTCTATCCGGTGGTTGACGACAATATCGAGATCGAGATCAACCCCTCCGATATCCGCATCGACACCTACCGGTCCTCGGGCGCAGGCGGGCAGCATGTGAACACCACCGACTCGGCCGTGCGGATTACCCATATCCCCACGGGTATCGTGACCACATCAAGCCAGAAGTCGCAGCACCAGAACCGAGACATTGCGATGAATGCGCTGAAATCGCGGCTGTATGAGCTGGAATTGCGCAAACGCACCGAGGCCATCGAGGCCGCGCATGACGCCAAGGGCGATGCAGGCTGGGGCAACCAGATCCGCTCTTATGTGCTGCACCCGTATCAGATGGTGAAGGATCTGCGCACCGGGTTTGAAACCTCGGATACGCAAGGCGTGCTTGACGGGGCGCTGGACGGGCTTATGGCGGCGACACTGGCGCTGGATGTGGCGGGCAAGTCGCGGGCCGAGGCCACAGCGGGCGATTGACGGGCCCTGACCGGGACGTGACCGCGACGCGCAGAAAACTTGATGAAAATCATTGTAGGACAGCTTGTCGCACCCCTATGATAGTGGCTGATTGCACAACATGGGAGTTTCCGTCATGTCCGATACGACTTTGCAACCACCTGCTGCGGAGCCGGCCCGTCCGAAGCAGCTCGAAATCGCCGATCTGCGCGCAGCGCTCGAGGCCGGGCTGGCGGATTTCAAGGCCGCCCCGGCTTTCGGCCTGTTCTTTGCCCTGATCTATGTGCTGGGCGGGCTTGGCCTGTGGTTCGGTCTGGGGGCCGCGGGCCAGCCGGTCTGGTTCATCCCCATCGCTGCCGGTTTCCCGCTTTTCGCGCCTTTTGCTGCGATCGGGCTCTATGAGGTCAGCCGCCGTCGCGAAGCCGGTGAGCCCTTGGACTGGGGGCCCGTGCTGGGCGCGCTCACCGGGCGCGGCGATGGCCAGCTGGCGCTGATGGCCGTGGGCGTGCTGCTGATCTTCGGCTTCTGGATCATCCTCGCGCGCGGCATTTTTGCGATCTTCATGGCGCAGAGCGGGATCGGCTTCGAGAGCCTTGGCCTGCTGGTCTCGTTCAGCGGGTTTCTGATGTTGCTGGTCGGCTCGGTCGTCGGGGCCGTGGTGGCGCTGGTGCTGTTCTCGATCACGGTCATGAGCCTGCCGATGCTGCTGGATCGTGATGTCGATTTCGTCACCGCGATGATCACCAGCGTCGATGTGGTGCGCAGCAATCCGCAGGTGATGCTGCGCTGGGCAGCCATCATCGCGGCGATCATCATTGTCGCCATGATCCCGGCCTTCCTTGGCCTGTTCATTGCCCTGCCAGTGCTGGGCCATGCCACATGGCATCTCTATCGTCGCGCCATCACAAGCTGACGCGACCGGTTTCGCGCCCGCCTTGCGACTTGCGGGCGCGAAACACCTTGCTCCGATGCGGATGACAGCCCTATGCTGCGCGCAGGGAACCAGAGGAAACCATATGTCAGACCAAAGCTCGCAACCGGCGCAATTGCCGCCATCCGTCATCCCCGATCCGCAGCGGCTGTCCTATGCCGATCTTGCCGAGGTCTTGCGTGCGGGGCTGCGCGATTTCAGGCGCGCACCGGTGTTCGGCATTGCCTTCGCGCTGGTCTATGTGCTGGGCGGGCTGGTGCTTTATGCGGTGTTTCTGGCCTCTGGGCAAAGCTGGTGGTTCATCCCGGTCGCGGTCGGCTTTCCGCTGCTGGCCCCCTTTGCCGCGACCGGGCTTTACGAGGTCAGCCGCAGGCTGGAACAGGATGCGCCCCTGAACTGGCGGGCCGTGGCGGGCTGCGTGCTGGCGCAGAAGGATCGTCAGGTGCCCTCGATGGCGATGGTGATCATGCTGGCCTTCATGTTCTGGGTATTCGTGGCGCATACCATCTTTGCGCTGTTTTTCGGGATGCGCCCGATCACGACCTCGACTGCCGATATGCTGCTTTCGGGGCCGGGTCTGATGATGCTGGCGGTCGGGGGCACGATTGGCGGGGTTATGGCGGCCACGCTGTTCGCGCTGACGGTGGTTTCGCTGCCGCTGCTGCTGGATCGCGAGGTTGATTTCATCACCGCGATGATCACTTCGTTTCAGGTCGTCACCACCAATCCGGCGGTCATGGCGGTCTGGGCCATGCTGATCGCAGCGCTGCTCTTTGCGGGCATGGTGCCGCTGTTTCTGGGCCTGTTCATTGTGTTGCCTGTTCTGGGCCATGCCTCCTGGCATCTCTATCGCAAGGCGCTGCCCTGACGCGGGCCAGTTGATGCAAGACCGGGCGCAGCAGGGCGGATAGGCTGAGCGTCCGGCGCAGATCCATGCTTGGCGGGAACCAGCGGGACTGGTCTTGCCGCAGTGTCCGGAGTTGGGCTTTCGGCATGAAGGCCATCTCCCTGCATCAAGCCTGTTGACTTCACCAGCCTTTGGCGCTACCGCCACCGTGCCTCGCAACGGCGCGGCCTTTTTCGTGTATCAACCAGAGAGACCCATGGACAGTTGCTCTAGTAGCGGTCTGGCCTCTGTGTTTTGCAAGATGCTGCGCAGCCGCCAGACCTTCCGGAAAAAACCAGACCACCCGGCCTGTCTGCGGCTTCGGGGCGCGCATATGTGATGCGGCCCTAGTGCTTCCAGACCGGCGCGGCTGGACGGAGGCACAAGAATGACCTTTCACTTCGCCCATATGGCCCCACCCGGCGCTTGCCTGCGCCGCACCCCTGTCGCCTGCTGGCTGCGCGATGCGCGCAGAGGCCGGCTGGTCCAGCATTGGCTGGCCGCCACCCCCACACAGCCCGACGCATTGGATACACCCCTTTGCGCACTCCTCGCCCAGCAAGCCCGGCTGCGCGCGGGCTGAGGCCCGTTCGCATCTGCGTCGGGAGTGCATCCTATGCGTCTCATCATCGCCGGAGGGCGGCATCTCGATGATGTCACCCTGATCCGCCGCGCGCTTTCGCGTGCCCATACGCTGCGCTCTGTCACTGTGCTGATCCATGGTGGCAGCGGCGCGCTTGGCATCACTGCCGAGGACTGGGCGCGCGAAATGCGGCTTCATGTCGTGCGTTACCCTGCGAATTGGCGGGAACTCGGCGAGCGCGCCGAGGCCATCCGAAATGCCTTCATGCTGGAGGATTCGCGCCCCGACATGGTGCTGGCACTGCCGGGTGGCAATGACACGGCCGATCTGATCGCCAACGCCACCCGCGTGGGTCTGCCTGTCATTGACGCAGAGGGCCAGGCCATCACGAACGATGCCAAGGCAGGGCCGCGCGGCAGCGCGACCCTGCACGCGCTCTCTCCGAACACCCCCAGAGACAGAGGATAAGCCCATGAACATGCAAGCAATCGATCCGCGCTTTGCCCGTCCGGCAGATGCCTTCGGGCATCTTGAACTGCTGATGACCCAACTCGACGCCCCGCCCACGGAGCGCACGGCAAAACTCAAGGCCGCCTCGACCGCCAAGAAGGCCCGCAAGCTGGTGGAAGAAGCCACTGAGGTCGCGCTGGACGCCGTGGGTGACAACCCCGAAGGGCTGATCGCCGAAAGTGTCGATCTGCTCTATCATCTGGCGGTTCTCTGGCATGACCGCGGCATCGTGCCCGACGACGTGCGCGCGGAAATGGCGCGGCGCATCGCGGTGCTGGGGATTGCCGAAAAGCTGCCGAAAAAAGGCCCGGCAAAGAAGCTGCTCAAGCACAAGACACCGTCTGACGCGCCCTGCGCGCTCTATCGCAAGGGCGACCGGATCGGGCCGGTGAGCTTGCCAACGGCCTTTGGCTGAACGCTTGAGAAAGGGGCACGCCATGACTGTTCTCATGTCGCAAGAGGCATTGCGCGCGCATCTGGCGCAGGGGGATCTGCTGACCCTGCGCGAGGCGCTTGCCGAGTTGCATCCGGCTGATCTGGCCAATGAGGTCGGTGGCCTGCCCCCATCCGAGGCCGCGAAACTGATGCGTGCGCTGACGCCTGCGCAGCAAAGCAAGGTTTTCGGCTATTTCGGACCGCGCTTTCAGATCGCGATCGCGCGCCATATCTCGCGCCCCGATTTCGCGCGGATCGTGACCGATATGAGCCATGACGAGCGCGCCGATCTGTGGAAAGCCCTCTCAGAGGACCAGCGCGCGACGCTGCTGCCCGCGCTGGCGCAGGCCGAACGCGAGGATATCCGCCGCCTTGCCGCGTATCCCGAAGGCACCGCAGGGGCCGCGATGACGTCAGATTACGCGACGCTGGCACCCGAGATGACCGTTGCTCAGGCCATCGCCCATCTGCGCGCCGAGGCGCCCGATGCCGAAACCATCTATACCGCCTATGTGATCGACGCGGATCGCACGCTTCTGGGT
>SKRP01000195.1 GCA_007118445.1 Natronohydrobacter sp. | reverse complement strand
GACTCCGGGCCTGACTCCGGGCCGCGCCTGGCCCCGGCTGTTGCGCAGCTGCGTCCGCGCGCGCGGCCTGAAGGGTTGCGCCCAGTGGCAGCGGACCTGGCAGAAGCGCGCACTGAAACGCCCGAGACCTCGATCACAGCAGCCGAAGCTGACGGGACGGACCAGAGCGCCGAGGCTGCACCTGCGGGCGCCTCTGAACTGGCGGAAGAAACGGCCCTTGCTGTTGCTGTCGCGCTCGAGGCCGACCTGAACAGAAGGGATAAGGCCGCGCCGGAAGACCCGGTCGCAGGAGCAGAGGAAAACACTGTCTGGATCGGGGCCGAGGGCACGATCCTGGGCCAGACCTCGATGCCCGACCCGCTGCCCACGGCAGAACTGGCCGAATCCGCCACGGCGGAAACCGTGCTCGCGCAGGTGCAATCGGCCAGCCTGACAGTGACTTCGGACGCGTCCCCGCCGCCTGCGCCCGATCCCGGTATCATCCTGACCAGTTCGCGCACGGAAATGCCCGAGGCTGCAGAACGTCAGGCCATTGCCTCCGTCATCGAGGCGCATGTCAACAGTGATCAGACCGTGATCAGCCTGTCGAGTTCGGATGGCGGACGGCTCTGGGGCGTGTCGCTGGGTCAGTTCAATTCCCGCGCTGCCGCCGAGCGCAGCCTGATCACGGTCAAGATGGCCGAGGCTGCGGCACTGGGCAATGGGGTCAGCCGCATCCGCCAGACCAGCGGGCGGTTCGAGGCCAGTTTCGCAGGGCTGACCCAGTCCGAGGCCGAACGTGCCTGTCTGCGGCTCTCCGCGCGGGCGATGGATTGTGCAGTGGCCCATCCCTGAAAGCGATAGCCAGACCGGGGGCAAGCGCGCTATCAACGCGCCATGCCTGCGCTTTGTCGTGACTGTCTGACCCGATTCGCTTCTGGGCCACGCTGCCCTGCCTGCCATTCGCCCCGCGTCGTGGCCGACGCGGAATTGTTCGATCTGTCGATTGCGCATATGGATTGCGATGCCTTCTATGCCAGTGTCGAGAAGCGCGACAACCCGGATCTGCGCGACAAACCGGTGATCGTGGGCGGCGGGCGGCGCGGTGTGGTGACGACCGCGTGCTATATCGCGCGCATCCATGGTGTGCGCTCGGCCATGCCGATGTTCAAGGCGCTGCAGCTTTGTCCCGAAGCCGTGGTGGTGAAACCGCGTTTCGACGCTTATGTCGCGGCCTCGCGTGAAATCCGCGCGATGATGGAAGAGATGACACCCGCCATCGAGCCGCTGTCGCTGGATGAGGCCTTTCTTGACCTCTCGGGCACGACGCGGCTGCATCATGCGCCGCCTGCGGTGATGCTGGCCAGGCTGGTGCGGCGGATGGAACGCGAGCTGCGGCTTTCGGGGTCAGTGGGGCTGTCGCATAACAAGTTTCTGGCCAAGATCGCCTCGGATCTCGACAAGCCGCGCGGGTTCTCGGTGATCAACCGCGCGGGCACCGAGGCGTTTCTGCGCGGCAAGCCGGTCAGCCTGATCTGGGGGGTGGGGGCGGCCAGCCGGGCGCAGCTGGAACAGGCGGGCATCCGGGTGATCGACGATCTGCTGCGCTGGGATCAGGCCGAGCTGGTCGCGCGGTTCGGCAGCATGGGCACGCGGCTGTGGCATCTGGCGCGCGGGCAGGATGCGCGCCCGGTGGCTGTAGACCGCGCTGTGAAATCGATCTCGAAGGAAACCACTTTTGACGCCGATCTGGCGGATGCAGACCTGCTGGAGGGGCATCTGTGGCGGTTGGCTGATCAGGTCTCGGCGCGGGCCAAGGCCAAGGGGCTGGCGGGCCGCGTGGTGACGCTGAAGCTCAAGCGCCGCGATCACCGCATCCTGACCCGCCGTCGTGCGATTGATGTGCCGACCGCGCTGGCTGATGTGATCTGGCGACAGGCGCAGCCGCTGCTGGGTCCGGCCCTACCTACGGGCCCGTTCCGGCTGATCGGTGTGGGGTTGTCGGATCTGAGTGCTGAAGCCGGTTCAGGGTTCAGCGCGGATCTGCTCGACCCGCAGGCGGCGCGGCGCGCCGAGGCGGAACAGGCGATGGATCGCTTGCGCGCCCGGTTCGGGCCAGAGGCCGTCATCAAGGGACGGTCGCTGCGCTGAGGGTAGGGTGCGTGCTGTAGCACGCACCTTACGTCTGCCCCACCCGCACCAAAAAAGGCCCCGCGCGCGGCGGGGCCTTTCAGCTTCACATCCGGTGATCGTCAGATCAGTTCTTGAACTCGGGATAGGCTTCCATGCCCATATCCGTCTTGTCCAGACCCGTGACCTGATCTTCATCGCTGACCCGGACGCCCATCACGGCCTTGATGATCAGCCAGACCACCAGCGACGCCACGAACATGAAGCCGAAGATCAGCACGATACCGACCAGCTGCGCGCCGATGGTCGCATCCGGATTGGTCAGAACGACCGCCAGCGTGCCCCAGATGCCTGCAAAGCCATGGACCGGGATCGCACCGACAACATCGTCGATTTTCAGCTTGTCCAGCAGCGGCACAGTCAGCACGACAATTACACCGCCCACAGCACCAATCAGAACAGCCATGCCCAGACCCGGTGTCAGCGGCTCGGCCGTGATCGACACCAGACCGGCCAGCGCGCCGTTCAGCACCATGGTCAGGTCAGGCTTCTTGTAGAGGATCGTGGTCAGGATCAGCGCGGCCACAGCCCCGCCCGAGGCAGCCAGGTTGGTGTTCGAGAAAATCCGGCTGACATCGGCGACATCGGCAATCGTGCCCATGGCCAGCTGCGAGCCGCCGTTGAAGCCGAACCAGCCGAACCACAGGATGAACATCCCCAGCGTGGCCAGCGGCAGGTTGGAACCCGGCATGACCGTGACCTTGCCGTCCTTGCCATATTTACCGTAGCGCGATCCGATGACCAGACACCCTGCCAATGCCGCGGCGGCGCCTGCACCATGCACGATGGACGAACCTGCGAAATCAAGGAAGCCCAGCTCATCCAGAAAGCCTTCGCCCCAGCTCCAGGAAGCCTGGATCGGGTAGATGATGCCGGTCAGAACGACCACGAAGACCAGGAAGGGGAAGAGCTTGACACGTTCGGCGACAGCCCCCGACACGATGGACGCAGTTGCGGCGCAGAACATCAGCTGGAAGATGAAATCCGACCCGATCGAGGCATATTCGATGTCATCCACATCTGCCAGTTCGACGCCCACAGGTTCCAGCACAGTCGGCGCGACGCCACCCAGCCAGCCCTCGATCACCCAGTCACCCAGCGGGTACATCAGATTGAAGCCGACAAGGAAATAGGCGATGCCTGCCAGCGAGAAGAGCGCCACATTCTTGGTCGCCTGCATCGCCGCATTCTTCGAGCGCACAAGGCCTGTTTCCAGCATGCAGAACCCGGCAGCCATGAAGAAGACCAGAAAGCCGCCGATCAGGAACAGCAGCGAGTTCATGATGAACACCATTTCGGTGTTCAACGCGGTCACAGCTTCCAGCGCATCCGGGGCGGCGTCGGCCACGGCCTCGGCTTCCTGCGCCATGCCCAGCGTGGGCAGCGCCACTGCAAGCGCCGCAAGCGGAAGTATCTTCTTGAGTTGCATCAGCATTTGTCCTTCTTGAAATTGTCCCGCAGGGGTTTCAGAGCGCATCGTCACCAGTTTCCCCAGTGCGCACGCGCGTGGCTGCTGCCAGATCCAGCACGAAAATCTTGCCATCGCCGATTTTGTCTGTGCGCGCTGTCTTCTGCAGGGTTTCGACCACCTGATCGGCCATCGCATCGGACACGCCGATCTCCAGCTTCAGCTTGGGCACGAAATTGACCGCATATTCGGCACCGCGATAGATTTCGGTATGGCCGGATTGCGCGCCGAACCCCTTGATTTCCGTCACCATCATTCCGCGCACCCCAATGGCTGTCAGGGCTTCGCGGACTTCCTCGAGCTTGAACGGTTTAATCGCCGCTATGATGTATTTCACAGGTTGTCCCCTTTCTTCAGAGCGAGTGTCATCTCAGACCGCACGCCGCCAATCAGGGGAGTCTTGCGCCCGAGTCTCAATCTTTTGCCGCAACGCAGCAGCAGCCCGGCGCAAGAATGGAAAAAAATGTGCACAAAATTCAGTCAATGCCTAAAGATTGTGCAAAACATGGATCGGGTGGGTGAGTCTTCCCGGCTACAACTTCTCGCGATGTTGGTGGTAATCGGCGCTGTGCGATGTCATAACGCGTGAAAACGATTAGAACGGTTGCATAACAGGATGCAGGTAATTTTCAGGGCCGCAAAATGAGCAGGGCCGCAAAATGAGCAGGACAGGCGGAAACGGGCGCGGCAGGCTTGTGGCGGATCGGCGGGTTGCTCCCGCAGCGAAGCCGAGGGCGGCCCAGCCCAAGACCGGAACGACCCGGCGCAAACCCGCAAAAGGCGGGCGCAAACCCGCTGCAAAGAAACCGCGCGGCAATATCGTCATGCGGCTGTTCACCGGTCTGGTGGCGCTGATCTGGCGGATCGTCTGGGGCGTGACCTGGCGGCTTGGGGCGACATTGGCCGCCATTGTCGGGCTGGCTACGCTGTATTTCTACAGCACGCTGCCCCCGCTTGATGATCTGGTCGATGCGCGGGCGCGCGGTTCGGTGACGATGATGGATGCCGATGGCAGCGTCTTCGCCTGGCGGGGGGAAACCTTCGGCGGGGTGATCACACCGCAGACGGTCTCGCCGCATCTGCGCAACGCCATCATCGCAGTCGAGGACCGCCGCTTCTATTCCCATTTCGGCATCAGCCCGCGCGGGATCGCCGGGGCGATCCGGTCGAACCTGCAATCAGGGCGCAGCGCCTTTTCCGGGGCAGGCGGGTCAACCATCACCCAGCAGGTGGCAAAACTGCTCTGTCTGGGCGTGCCGTTCGATGCGGATGAATGGGCCTCCGAGGCCGCCTATGAGGAAGATTGCCGCCGGGGCACGATCTGGCGCAAGATCAGGGAAGTGCCCTATGCTTTCGCGCTGGAGGCAAAATTCAGCAAGGACGACATTCTCACCATCTACATGAACCGCGCGTTCCTTGGCGCTGGTGCGCGCGGCTTCGAAGCGGCCGCGCAGCGCTATTTCTCGCGCAGTTCTGCTGATCTTGGCCCGGCAGAGGCGGCGATGCTGGCCGGGCTGTTGCCCGCGCCATCGCTGCTGGCCCCGACCCGCAATCTGGAGCGCGCCCAGAACCGGGCCAATGTCGTGATCGCATTGATGGCCGATCAAGGCTATCTGACCGAATATCAGGTTTCCGAGGCGCGGTCCTATCCGGCCACGCTGTCGCGTCAGGCCGAGACCCAGCGCGGTATCCATTTCGCCGACTGGCTGATGCAATCGGGGCCTGCCTATCTGACGCGCAACACCACCGAAGACGTGATCATGCGCACGACGTTCAACCCGCGCATTCAGACCGCCATCGAGGACGCGGTGAGCGAAATCTTCAGCACCCGCGTGCGCGAAGGCTCGGAGGCCGAAGTCGCTGTAGTCGTCATGTCCGCTGACGGGGCCGTGCGCGGCATGGTCGGGGGGCGTTCGCCTTCGGTGGGTGGGTTCAACCGCGCCAGCCAGGCGATGCGCCAGAGCGGATCTTCCTTCAAGCCCTTCCTGTATGCGGCAGCGCTGGAAAACGGGTTTGAACCTTTCGACATTGTCGAGGATGCGCCACTGACGATCAACATCCCCGGCTCGGGCCCCTGGTCACCACGCAATTACGACAATCGATTCCATGGTTTCGTGACCATGACCGAGGCGCTGGCCAGATCGCTCAACACCCCGGCTGTGCGCATCTCGGAAGCGATGGGCCGCGAGCGCGTGCGCGAAGTGGCCAATCAGTTCGGACTGCATAGTGAATTGGCCGAAGGTCCGGCGCTCGCGCTTGGGGCATCGGAATCCAACCTGCTGGAAATGACCGCAGCCTATGCGGGCATTCTCAACGGGGGCAGCGCAGTGCGCCCTTACGGCATCGAACAGCTCAGCCTGCTGGGCGATCCGACGCCGCTTTTCGGGGCCTCAAGCGGCATCGTGGATCGGGTGATTTCCGAACGCTCGGCACAGGTGCTGACCTGGATGATGACGCGCGTCGTCGAAGAGGGCACCGGTAGACGCGCGCGCTTGCCTGACTGGCAGGTTGCGGCGAAAACCGGGACCACGCAGGCTGCGCGCGATGCCTGGTTCATCGGCTTCACTGCCGATTACGTGGCCGGGGTCTGGATGGGCTATGACGACAATTCGCCCCTGACCGGTGTCACCGGGGGGGGGCTGCCAGCCGATATCTGGCGCGAGACAATGACCCGCGTGCATCGCGGCCTCTCGCCACGACCCTTGCCGATGATCGAACCCGAACGCCCGGTGCTGGAACCGCCGCGCAGTGAAGAAACGGTTCAGCCTGCAACGCAGCCCTCGCAGTCGCGCGAGGGCCGCAGCACGCTGGATGACACGATTCGCGGTGTTCTGGGGTCGATCTTCGGCGGGAACTGAGGGAGCTGCCATTGTCCGGCCAGGCAATTGCGTTGCGCGCCATTGCGTTATGCGGGCCGCACCTATCCCCGCAGCAGCCCTGCAATCGCGGCGCGCAACCCGTCCACTGCATTGACATAGCCGGTCGCGACCGGTGCCAGCGGGGGCAGGGCGTTGCCAATCACCGGGGCAGCCAGATAGAGCGCCACGAGGATAATCGCCACAGCCAGCGGCAGGATCAGGCCACGAATGAAGCTTTGATTGCGCTCGGCGCTGGTCGGCGGGACAGTTACGGTCTCGGCGGATCGATTGGAGCGCGCGCGCGTCGCACCGATCGGCTCGAGCGAGGCGCTGATATCATCGATATCGGGCAGCCCGGCAGCCCGGCTGTCACTCCCTGCCTCCTTGCGCTCGGGTTGCGTGTCAGGGCTGGTCGTGTCGGGGCTGGTCGTGTCGGGCGCAGAATCGGATGTGCTGGGCCAGGGCGCGGCCCCCATAAGCCCCAGATCCGGCTGCGTTTCTAGCCCGTTTGTGTCGCGCGCGCGCTGTTCTGCCTCAAATGCGGCCTCCTCGCGCAAAATGCCCAGAACCTTGTCATCCACCGGCCGTGGTGCCGGCTGGCTGTCATCCTGAATTTCGCTGCGCTCGGGTCTTGTGGCGGGTTCTGCCTCCGCGCGCTGCGGCTTCGGGGCCGCGCGGTCCGGCGTATCCTGCGGCGTTGCTGTCGGTGCCGGTTCCGGGTCACGGTCCGGCATGACCGGCATATGCCGGGGGCCCGCCGGTGCTGCTGTCGGCGCAGATCGGGTGGTCGCGTCAGGATGCGCTTGAAACCAGACATTACCGCAGGCTGAACATTGCACCTCGCGCCCCTCGAGGGGCAGGAGTGCGCTGTCGATCTCGTATTGAGCATTACAGGCAGGGCAAACAATACGCATTTCACACCTTTGCTCGACGCCGCAAACGGGCATTGGACTTGCACTACAGATGTTGTAGCAAGCAACGAAGGCAAACGCCAAGTTTATTACCGGTTTTGTCCGAGGTGTCGAAACAATGGCCCGATCATTCCTGTATCGCGCCCCGGCCGGAGCGCCGCCCCCGTATCGCGGCGGGCTGCTGTCATGATCCTGTTCGAGGATGTGTCGCATGATTATGGTGGCGGGCCGCTGTTCCGCGATGTTTCGGTGCGGCTGGATACTGGCAGTTTCCACTTTCTCACGGGCCCGTCAGGCGCGGGCAAGAGCACGTTTCTGAAGCTGTGCTACGGGGAATTGCTGCCCAGTTCGGGCAAGGTCACACTGCTCAACCGCGACCTGCGCGCCATGAGCCGCGACCAGCTGGCCGAAACCCGTGAACGGATCGGTGTGGTGCATCAGGATTGCCAGTTCCTTGACCATCTGAGCGTCGAGCAGAATGTCGGCCTGCCGATGACAGCGACGGGCCGCCCGGTCAAGGACAGCGATATCAGCGACCTGCTGGGCTGGGTCGGGCTGTCTGCGCAGGCTGATGCCCTGCCGCCGACGCTTTCGGGCGGCGAACGGCAACGCGCCGCGCTGGCGCGGGCGATTGTCAGCGCGCCGAATGTGCTTCTCGCTGATGAGCCGACCGGCAATCTGGACTGGGAGATGTCGCAGCGGCTGATGATGCTGATGATCGAGCTGAACCGGATGGGCACTGCGGTGGTGATCGCCACGCATGACCTGAATCTGATCCGCTTTGCGAAAGCGCAGGTGCAGGCGCGGGTGATGCGGATTTCAGGGCGCAAGCTGCAATTGGCGGGGTCCGAATTGTGAGCACGCGTGCGATTTCCGGTCTGGTGGTCCCGCCGAAGGGCCATAGCGTCTGGCTGGTGACGCTCTCGGCCGCGGCCATGGCCTTTCTGGCCGTGTTTGCCCTGGCGCTGTCGGTCACATCGGCGCGGCTGGCGGCCAGCTGGGCCGAGGCGCTGTCGCAGACTGCGACTGTGCGGCTTGCGTCCCCGCCCGAGGAGATGGAATTGCAGACCGCGCTGGTGCTTGACGTGCTGCGCACCACACCTGGCATCGCGGAGGCACGGGTGATGGAACTCGACGAACAGGCGGCGCTGCTCGAAGCCTGGCTTGGCCCGGATCTGCCGCTTGATGCGCTGCCCTTGCCGCGGCTGATCGAACTGACCGAGACGCGGGAGGGTCCGGACCGTCAGGGCCTGCGCCTGCGTCTGGCGGCCGAGGCCCCCGGCGCGGTCTATGATGACCATACGCGCTGGCGCAGACCGCTGGTGCAGGCCGCGACGCGGCTGCAAGCCGTTGCACTGGTCGCGCTGGGGCTGATCGGCGGGGTGACAGCGGCGATCATCGCATTGGCGGCCAGTGCGGCGCTGTCCTCGAACGGGCAGGTGATCCGGGTGCTGCGGCTGGTGGGCGCGCGCGACCGGTTCATTGCGCTGGCCTTCATGCGCCGGATCACCCGGCGGGCCCTGCTTGGCGCAACAGGCGGGACAGCGCTGGGCATGGCGGCGCTGCTGGCCCTGCCCGAGATGGATGCCGCTGTGCCGGTGCTTGCGGGTATCGGTTTTCAGGGTTGGAGCTGGGCCCTGCCGCTGGCGATCCCGCCGCTGGCCGCGCTGCTGGCCTGGATGGCCAGCATGGCCACGGCTTTCCGTGTTCTCAGAGGAGTGACCTGATGCGATATGCGCTGCAATGGCTGCGCTCGGTGCTGTTCATCGGGCAGATGTATGTCGCGATGCTGGTGCTGGGGATTGCCTATCTGCCCTATGCGATCCTGCGCCGCGAAGGTGCGCTGGCCGGCTGTCACGCCTTTTGCCGTTATGTGCGCTGGTCGGCGGCCTGGATGGTCGGGCTGCGCAGCGAAGTGCGCGGCGAGGTCCCGCAAGGCGGTGTCCTGATTGCAGCGAAACATCAGTCCTTTCTGGATATCCTGATGATTTTCGGGGCCATGCCGCGCCCGCGCTTCATCATGAAGAAGCAACTGACCTGGGCCCCGATCCTGGGCTGGTATGCGCTGCGCCTGGGCTGCGTGCCGGTGGATCGCGGCAAGCGCGGCAAGGCCATCCGGGACATGACCGCCCGCGTCAAATCCGGCGCGCTGGAAGCGGGACAGCTGATCATCTACCCGCAGGGCACGCGCGTCGCGCCGGGGGTGAAAAAGCCCTACAAGGTCGGAACCGCTGTGCTGTATCAGGAACTGGCGCAGGATTGTGTGCCAGTGGCCACCAATGTCGGGATGTTCTGGCCGCGCCACAGCCTCTATCGCAAGCCGGGTCTGGCGGTGGTCGAGTTTCTGCCGATGATCCGGGCGGGAAAAGAAGCGCGTGCGTTTCTGCAGGAACTGGAAGAGGTGGTCGAAACAGCATCTGACCGGCTGATGGCCGAAGCGGCCGAACAGTTGGGACAGCGCTGACGCGCAGATGGCTGATCGTAGGGTGCGTGCTGAGCACGCACCTTACACATGCTCTGGCGCGCGCGATATCAGACACGATCCCGCCCCGCAGGTCGCGCGGCGCGGAGATCACGTGCAGACTGCCGATTTTCGGAGCAACATATCGTCAGACTGCGCTGTTCTGGTCGGATGCCGGATTTCTGCCAGATGCCTCTCGCAAAGCGGTCCAGATTTCCTGTGCCGTCATCAAAGCGATGATTTCAGGCCGCTTGTCGCCCAGACCTGCCGCGCCGATGGGGCAGACCAACTGACCGATTTTCACACCACCATTCTCCCGCGCAAACTGCTCGAAACGGGCGCGTTTGGTTCGCGAGCCGATCAGACCGACATAGGCCGCATCCCCCCGGCGCAGCGCGGCCAGGGTCAGCAGGAAATCCAGCCCATGATCATGGGTTGTGATCACAAAGGCGCTGGAAGGTGGTGCGCTGGCGATATCAGCTTCCGGCAGCGGTGTCAGGCGCGCCTCGATACCTTGCGGGGCAAGCGCCAGTTCCTCGCCGCGTGTGTCCACCAGTACCACATGCCAGGGCAGTGTCAGCGCGATGCGGGCCAGCGCCCGCCCGACATGACCTGCGCCAAGGATCAACAGTTGCGGCAATGCCATCGCATCGAGTTGCGCCAGATGCGCCCTGCGCTGGGTGTCGTCAAGATACTGTAATTCAACTGCAATCCTCCCTCCACAACATTGCCCGATCTCTGGCCCCAGAGCGATGTCCATCGCCTTGCGCCTGGTCCCGTCCGCCAGCATCGCTCGGGCTTTCGTGATGACCTGCCATTCTGCCTGCCCGCCGCCGATCGTGCCCGCAAGCCTGTTCATCGTGACATAGATCCTGGCCCCGATCTCACGCGGGCTCGAGCCTTTGGCATCTGTGATCACGCCATGGATGACCGCTGCGTCGCTGCTCAGAATCTCCTGCGGATCGCTCATCCGCGCAATCGCTCTATGGCCATCAAGACGCGCTCGGGCGTCGCGGGCGCGTCCAGTCGCGGGCATTCCCGGTAATCGACGCCCGAAGCCACGGCCATGCCGATCGCCTCGAAGACGCAGATGGGCAGCATGAAGGGCGGCTCGCCCACCGCTTTCGAGCGTTTGATCGTGGGTTTGGTGTTCTCGGACCAGTCCGCCAGTCGGACATTGAAGATGCGCGGGCGGTCCGAGGCAAGCGGGATCTTGTAGGTCGAGGGCGCGTGTGTCCTGAGCACCCCCTTTTCATCCCAGACCAGTTCCTCGGAGGTCAGCCATCCCATACCCTGCACAAACGCCCCCTCGACCTGCCCCAGATCCAGCGCCGGGTTGAGCGAGCGGCCCACATCATGCAGCAGATCGGCCCGATCCACGCGGGTTTCGCCCGTCAGCGTGTCGATGCTGACCTCGGCGCAGGCCGCGCCATAGGCGAAGTAGTAGAAGGGTTGGCCACGACCTGTGGCGCGGTCCCAGTGGATTTCAGGTGTCTTGTAGAAGCCAGCCGCCGAAAGCTGCACGCGGGCCATATAGGCGGCACGGATGAAGTCGTTGAAAGGTATCAGTTGCGCGCCGACCGCCACGCGGCCAGGCAGGAATTGCACAGCTTCTGGCGCGACATTCCAATGCCCGGCGGCAAATTCGACCAGCCGTGCCTTGATCTGATTGCAGGCATCGAGTGCGGCCATGCCATTGAGATCACTGCCGGAACTGGCGGCGGTTGCAGAAGTATTCGGCACCTTTTCCGTGGTCGTCTTGGTGATCTTGATGCGGTCGATATCGCATTGAAACGCTTCCGCCACAACCTGCGCGACCTTGGTATAGAGGCCCTGACCCATCTCGGTGCCGCCGTGGTTCAGGTGGATCGAGCCGTCATTATAGACATGCACCAAGGCACCTGCCTGATTATACCATGTCGCGGTGAAGCTGATCCCGAACTTGACCGGCGTCAGCGCGATCCCCTTGCGGATGATCCCGCCCTTTGCGTTATATTCCAGCACCTTGCGGCGGCGGGCCTGATAATCGGCGCTGGCTTCCAGCTCGTCCACCAGACGGTTCAGGATATTGTCCGTGACCTGCTGGTGATAAGGGGTCACGTCACAGCCGTCGCGGTAGAAATTCGCGCGGCGAATTTCCAGCGGATCGCGGCCCAACGCATAGGCCACTTCCTCGATCATCCGTTCCGCCGCGATCACGCCTTGCGGACCACCGAAGCCGCGAAAGGCGGTGTTACTGACGGTGTTGGTCTTGATGGGCCGCGAGCGCAGGCGCACATCGGGGTAGAAATAGGCGTTGTCAGCATGGAACAGCGCGCGGTCAGTGACAGGGCCGGAGAGGTCCGAGGACCAGCCACAGCGAGCGGCGAAAACCCCATCGACGGCCAGAATCCGGCCCTGATCGTCGAAGCCCAGATCATAGTCGATGCGGAAGTCATGGCGCTTGCCGGTGATGGCCATATCCTGATCGCGGTCGGGGCGCAGTTTCACCGCGCGGCCCAGCTTTTTTGCCGCGACAGCCGCCACGGCGCAAAACAGGTTCATCTGCGTTTCCTTGCCGCCGAAGCCCCCGCCCATGCGCCGGACATTGATCACGACCGCATTGGCGGGCACGCCCAAAGCGTGCGCCACCATATGCTGCGCTTCACTCGGGTGCTGGGTCGAGGCGAAAAGCGTGACCTCATCATCCTCGCCCGGAATCGCCAGCGCGATCTGGCCTTCGAGATACATATGGTCCTGCCCGCCGACACGCATCCGGGCCTTGATCCGGTGCGGGGCGGTTTCCAGTGCCGAAGCGGCGTCACCACGCGCGAGGGTTAGGGGGGCGGTCACATCAGGGTAGCCTGCGGCCTCGGCAGTGTCGATATCGGTCGCATGGGGCAGGGCTTCGGTCGTGAATTTCGCCAAGGCGCAGGCGCGGCGGGCCTGATCGCGGGTTTCGGCGATGACTGCGAAAACGGGCTGGCCGTGATACTGGATCAGATCATCGGTGAAGATCGGCTCGTCATGCAGGCCGGTTGGCGAGACATCGTTCTCGCCCGGAATGTCGCGCGCGGTCAGGACGGTGATCACACCGGGGGCGTTGGTCACAACCGACAGGTCCAGCGCCGTGATGCGCCCATGCGCAATGGGCGCGCCGCCAAGATAGGCGTGGAGCGTGCCAGCGGGTTCAGTGATGTCATCGGTATATTCGGCGCGGCCTGTGACATGTTTGATGGCTGAATCGTGGATCAGATTGTCATGGGCAGCGCCGCGGATGCGCGGGTCATCTTTCATAGCGCGTCCTCCAGCGTGGCGGGGGTGCCTTGGGTGTCATGCCAGAAGCGGGTCAGCAGGTTTTGCGCGGCTTTCATGCGGTAGTCAGAACTGGCGCGCATGTCCGACAGGGGCGTGAAATCCTGAGGCAGGGCCTGCGCGGCAGTTTGCAGGGTTGTCAGCGTGAAGGGCTGGCCGTTCAGCGCCGCTTCTGCGTGGGTCGCGCGTCTGGGGGTTGCGGCCATGCCGCCGAAGGCGAGGCGGGCTTGAGTGATCATGCCATCCGTGACTGTCAGCGCGAAGCCTGCCGCGACAGCAGAGATATCCTCATCCCGGCGTTTCGAGAGCTTGTAGGCTGCGTGCAGCGTGTCGGGGGTGGGTTTGGGCAGGATGATGGTTTCGACAAATTCACCCGCACGGCGGTCCTGTTTGCCGTAATCGAGGAAGAAATCCTCCAGCGCGATTTCACGCCGCGTATCGCCGTGGCGCAGTACCAGCCGCGCACCCAGCGCGATGAACGGGGGCGGGGTGTCCCCGATGGGCGAGCCATTGGCGATATTGCCGCCCAGCGTGCCCATGGCGCGGACCTGCCAGCCGGCGATGCGGTCCCAGTAGCGGGCGAGATGCGGGTAATGGGCAAGAAGGGGGGCGCGGGCATCCTCGTAACTGGCCAATGCGCCGATATGCAGCGTTTCGCCCGTGTCACGGATCGCGCGCAACTCGTCCAAGTGGCTGATAAACAACGCCAAAGGCAGATCGCGCAGGAATTTCGTGACCCAGAGGCCGACATCAGTTGCGCCCGCGACGATGCGCGCCTCGGGGTGTTGGTTCAGGACCAAAGCCAGATCATCGACCGAGGCAGGCAGCACCGCGCGGCTATCCGCCTTGCTGATCTCGACCCGCGCGCCATCCTGCCAGCCGCGCAGGGTGTCGGCGACCTTTGCCCGTTCCTCCATCAGCGGATCCGTCGTGCCATGATCGCCCATCGCCAGCGCCGCGCGGATGATCGGCGCGTAGCCGGTGCAGCGACAGAGATTGCCTTGCAGGGCGCGCTCGGCTTCGGCTTCAGTCGGATGCGGGCGCTCCATCCAGAGCGCATAAAGCGCCATGACAAAACCCGGCGTGCAGAAGCCGCATTGCGACCCGTGATGATCCACCATCGCGCGCTGGACCGGGTGCAGACCGCCATCCGGCCCGCGCAGATGCTCGATGGTCACGACATGGCAGCCATCGACCGTCACAAGCGGGCGGATGCAGGCATTGACCGGCTCATAGACCAGCGCACTGCCCGAAAGCCGCCCCACCAGCACGGTGCAGGCCCCGCAATCGCCCTCGGCGCAGCCTTCCTTGGTGCCGCGCAGATGCTGGTCCAGCCGCAGGTGATCGAGCAGCATGTCAGTCGCGCCCAGATCGGACAGGCTGACAGGGCTGTCATTAAGCAGGAAGCGGATCATCTGGCGCGCGGCCATGGGCGGACTCCTTGCGGTAATGCATCAGACTAGCATAGCAGAATCTGGCGCAAGATGACTATCAATGCCAGACCCAAAAACGCGGGGGCTTTTTCCGCAACTCTCTGGCCCATCTGCTGCAATCCTGTGCAGGATCAGGGCCTGCAGCCATTTTGTCGGCGCTTGGCGGGGGCAGGTCTTTCGCATTGCCCCGACGCAGGCGGATCGTGTAGGACAGGCGCAACAACAAGCGACAGGACCGAGGATCGCGTGACAGCTTCTTTTTGCATCGCCGGGCGCGAGATCGGCCCGGCCCATCCGCCGCTTGTCATCGCCGAGATCGGCATCAACCATGGCGGCGATCTGGACACGGCCAAGGAGATGGTGCGCCTTGCCGCCGCGTCCGGCTGCGAGATGATCAAGCATCAGACCCATATCCTTGAGGACGAGATGACCGACGAGGCAAAGTCGATCTTCCCGCCCAATGCCGATGTCTCGATCTGGGATGTAATGGCGCGCTGTGCCTTGTCGCTGGAAGAGGAGGCGGAACTCAAGCGTTACACGGAATCCCTCGGGCTGATCTGGATCTCGACCCCGTTTTCGCGCGCGGCTGCCGATTTCCTCGAAACGCTCGATGTGCCCGCCTACAAGATCGGCTCGGGCGAGGCGGATAATCTGCCGCTGATCCGCCATATCGCGCGCAAGGGCAAGCCGGTGATCCTGTCCACAGGGATGCAGACGATCGAGACCATCCGCGCCTCGGTCGATATTCTGGACAGCGCCGGGGTGCCTTATGCGCTGCTGGAATGCACCAATCTTTACCCTTCGCCCGCTGAAATCGTGTCCTTGCGCGGTGTCACTGAATTGCGCGAGGCGTTTCCGCGCGCAGTGGTGGGGTTCTCGGACCATTCCATCGGGCCGGAAATGGCGCTGGCCTCGGTCGCGCTGGGCGCCTGCATTCTGGAGCGGCATTACACCGACACGCGCTACCGCAAGGGGCCGGATATTTCCTGCTCGATGGACCCGGCAGAGCTGCGTTTCCTGATCGACCGGTCGCGCGAAATCTGGGTGGCGGCGAACAATCCCAAGCAACGCTCTGCGCCCGAAGAAGATGTCTACCGCTTCGCGCGCGGTTCCATCGTCGCGGATGCCGATCTGCCCGCGGGCCATGTGATCGGTGAGGCCGATATCTGGGCGCGGCGTCCCGGCTCGGGCGAGATCGCGGCCTATGAGTTCGACACAGTGCTGGGCAAGCGGCTGACACGGGCGGTCACGCGCAATACGCAGCTGCGCTGGGCTGATCTGGACTGATCCGGCGTTCCAGCCCATGCCCTGTCGGGCATATGCCCGGCCCGCTTACGCAGCAGGCGCTGCAGAGAAACAATTGCGTCAGTTCCGGTGCCGCGCCGGGCCAGCGGTTATCTCGGCGAACATAGCCTGCGCCTCGGCCCGCCATTGCGCGAGCCGCGCCTCGATGCGCTCCAGTTCCAGCGGTGAATAGCCCCAGTCCTGCTGCGTCAGCATATGCGCATTCAGCGCCTCTGGCGCGACCAGCCGCTTCTGATCCAGGCCCAGATCGTCGATCAGAGCTGCGATCTTGTGCGAATTGGAGGATATCGCGACAAATGGCGTCCGCGTGGTCACCGCGATACAGACCGCGTGGAACCGACCTGTCACCGAAAGCGCTGCGCGCGAAACCGCCTCGGTATAGGCCTGTTCAGAGGGCAGAAACCGCAGATGCGGGTTGGCGCGTTTCGCGCGCCATGTCGCCATGCGCGACAGGCCGATGCGCAGATGCCGCCGCAGGCCCTGCAAATCCGGCGCGATGAATTTCTTCTGCGTCAGAAGCGGGATCAGGGTGACCGGGCCCGGCACCTGCCTGCTCAGGCTGTCAAGCTGCCGCGATATGCCGGAAATGACCGAATCCCCGATGATGATCCCGCTGCGGCCCGTCGGGGCACGCTCGAGCCCAGTGCCGCACATCGACAAATCCCCGATCCAGCCCACAGGTTCATCGCGGATTTCGGACAGGCGCGCTGCACTGCGGCTGTCACGGCACCAGATCTTGTCGAACTGGCGGATCAGCGGGGTCCAGTCCTCCGGGTTGTCCTGCCAGAGCGCATTGAGCAGATAGGTGCGCGCCCCGTGCCGACGGGCATGGGAGGCGGCCTCGAGCAGCCATTTTCCGCGCCGTTTGCCGTGATGCAGCGTGCCTTCGCCATTCACCACAAGAATATCGGCCTGCGCGATCTGGCGCGTCAGGTCTGCATCCTTGTGCCAGGCCGTGCCCACGGCGATGCTGGTGATCTGATGCGTTTTGCTGCGGCCCAGCGCCGCGCGGAGGGTGCTCATCACCCGCGCGCATCCGAAATGCTGGCCCCCGGCATCGGTATCATTCATCAGCACGATCTGCGTCATCGACATTGCACGCGGCTCCCTCTCGGCGGCACTGGCCCGGCGGGCGCGGCACCCTGACCAGATATCTTGCCGCCATCCGGTGTGTTTATGCACAAAGCCGCGCGATGTAAATTCAGCCGAAACTATTGGTTGCTCAATCCTGCGAGGCCTCATATCTGCAACAGATCATGTCTAGATCGCTTCTCTTCCTCACGGGCACCCGCGCCGATTTCGGCAAGCTTGAACCGCTGGCAAAGGCGGCGCGCGATGCGGGGCATCGGGTCAGCTTCTTCGTCACCGGGATGCATCTGATGGACCGCTACGGGCTGACGGTGCTCGAAGTGCGGCGCATGCCCGGTGTGAGCGTTCATGAATTCCTCAACCAGCGCCCCGGCGACAGTCAGGATGTGGTGCTGGCCAAGACAGTGATGGGGTTTTCGGATTACGCCGCCGAACACCGCCCCGACCTGATCGTGCTGCATGGCGACCGGATCGAGGCGCTGGCAGGCGCGCTGGTCGCGGCCACGAATTACATCGCTTCGGCGCATATCGAGGGCGGCGAAGTCTCGGGCACCATCGACGAGCTGTTCCGTCATTGCAATACCAAGCTTTGCGCGCATCATTTCGTGTCGTCCGAACAGGCCAAACGGCGGGTCATGGCGCTGGGCGAGCGCGCGGATGCAATCCATGTCATCGGCTCGCCGGAACTGGATTTCCATGCCGGGCCGTCCGGGGTCACGCTGGCGGATGTGCGCGCGCGTTACGGGATCGATTTCGCGGAATATGGCATCGTGACCTTTCACCCGGTCACCAGCGAACAGGCCAGCATGGG
>SKRP01000305.1 GCA_007118445.1 Natronohydrobacter sp. | reverse complement strand
CGTTCTCGCCATTCACGACCACGAAATCCAGCCGCCACGCGTCCCGCAGCCCCGGCAGGCGGGTCGTCACCGCCTGACGCCCGGCCCGCCCCATCACATCGCCCAGAAACAAAATCCGCATTCTGCCCGATTAGGCATCAATCGCCGCCGCCGCAAGTCGCTTTCTGCGCGCGCCTGCCCGCAGGCGGGCGCGCGCTCCGGGTGATATGTAAAATCCAGCGCATATTGCGCAGGCAAACCGCAATCGATGCGCTATTATCTGCGAATGACAAGACCAGAGGGCGGGTCCATGCGAAAATCCGTGCTGACAGCCGCACAGGATGAATATTGCACCCCTTGCGATGGCCATCGCCGCGCAGGGACAGGCCGGGTCAATCTGCCGGAGCGTCTGGATATCTTCTCGCAGATCATCGCAGAAGCGCGGCTGGATATCTGCCTGCTGTTCAGGACATTGCCCAGAACACGCCAGGTCGATCCGCTGCAGCTTGTCCTGCGCGGTCTGTGCACGCTGGACCGGCAAGTGTCGCATGCCACACTGACGCCAGAGCGGATCGAAACCCGCATCGATGGCATCCGGCTGGCCTTCGGGCATTTCAGCCTCTCGCCGGACGCGCCCTTCTTCCGTCCGGATCTGGCCGGGGCGTCGCTGAATTCAGGACGGCTTGGCCATCTGCTGTCGCATCACAAACTGGCCATACGGCTGCGCATCGATGCAGCGGCCAGTGCCGGGCTGATTGACGAGATCTGCCATCTGATCCTTGGGCTGTATCCTCCGACCGCCGTGATCACCCTGCCGCAGCGGCTGGTGCTCACCCGGACCGAGTTTCAGGACCTGCCCCGCGACAGTCTGGACCAACTGAACCGCGCCACTGTGCTGAACCTGTCCCCCCCGCGCCATGCGCGCCCGTCATTGCACGATGGTCGCGCCGAAGCGCCGCCGGGCGCGCAGCACAGCGGGCTGCAGGGGCATGCTGCGCGGCAGTACAGCCTGTTCAAACGGTCGCATGACAGTGCGGCTGCGCGCCCTGAAACCGATCCGGTCACCTGTCTTCTGACCGATTACCATGACGCGACAAGGCTGCGTGCGTTGCAGGCCGAATTCCGCAAGGACCGGCGCTGGACGCATCTGCCCCGAAAAGGAACCGGGCACCGGCCGGGATTCCTGCAGCCCGAAAGCAGACCGCGCAAACCTGCCCGCGACGTGCTGATCTGTGACGCTGTCGTGATCGCCTATGGCGGCAGGATGCGGCATTGTCTCGCCCCGATCCTGCTTGCCACATTGGTCGCGCTGATCTCGTATACCTATCGCGCACACGGACCTGATGACCACCACGGGATGATCAGCAGCCAGCCCCTGCCAGATGCCTATTCTGCGTAAACCCGCAGCGTCACCAGTTGCGTCAGGGGCAATCCGAGGGTCGTGAAGCCCGACAATGACAACTGACTGCCCGACCCGGCCACCGCACCCGAAGGCCGCAGCTCGACGCGCAGCGAGCCGCTGCCATCCTGCGTCTCGATCCGTCCCTGCGTCACCCGTGTCACCAAACCGGTGCGCAGCCACAGACCCTGATCAGCAGGGCTGCCCAGGCTGGCGAGGGTTTCGCCCAGCAATTGCGTCCGCGCTGCAGGCGGGGCCATGGCCGCCGCGCGTTCCTCGGGGCTGGTCTGATCAAGGGCCGCCACCTGCTGCCCCCCTCGCCCGATCTGTGCGGCAGGCGCAGCGCGCTGCCCTCCAGGTCGCGCCAGAGGCCGCGTCGTGGTCTCGCCGGGGCTGCGCACAGCGACCCTGTCCTCCTGCGCGGGCATATCGCTGCCGCGACCATCCAGGAGGCCGGACAGCTGCATGCAGCCGCCAAGCACGAGGGGCAGCATCACGACCGGCACAGAAGAATAACGCAGAGCCATTTTGATGTCATACCGCGAAACTGCGACCCCGACAATGGCCAAGCCCCTTGCCGCCTTGCATGGCGATGGCTAGATTGCATCGCATGACAGCGCCTTTGATCGACCCTTTCGCCCGCCCCATCTCTTATCTGCGCGTCTCGGTGACGGATCGCTGCGATTTCCGCTGCGTCTATTGCATGTCCGAGAACATGACCTTCCTGCCGAAAAAGGAATTGCTGACGCTGGAAGAGCTGGACCGGATGTGTTCGACCTTCATCCGGCTGGGGGTCGAAAAGCTGCGCATCACCGGGGGCGAGCCACTGGTGCGCAAGGATATCCTGACCTTCTTCAGTGCCATGACCCGCCATCTGGACAGCGGCGCGCTGAAGGAACTGACGCTGACGACCAATGGCAGCCAGTTGCGCAAACATGCGCAGACGCTGGCGGATTGCGGCGTGCGGCGGATCAATGTCTCGCTCGACACGCTGGATGACGCGAAATTCGCCGCGATCACGCGCTGGGGACGGCTGGCGCAGGTGCTCGACGGGATCGCGGCCGCGCAGGAAGCCGGGCTGCGGGTCAAGATCAACGCTGTGGCGCTGAAAGGGTTCAACGAGGATGAGCTGTTCACCCTGGCCGAATGGTGCGCGCGCGAGGATATGGATCTGACCTGGATCGAGGTCATGCCGATGGGCGATCTGGGCAATGAGGACCGGCTGGACCAGTATTGGGCACTGAGCGACCTGCGCGCGCAACTGGCGACGCGCTACCAACTGACCGATCTGGCAGAACGCACGGGCGGGCCGGCGCGCTATGTGCGGATTGAAGAGACCGGGCAGAAGATTGGCTTCATCACGCCGCTGACGCATAATTTCTGCGAAAGCTGCAACCGGGTGCGGCTGACCTGCACGGGCGAGCTGTATATGTGCCTCGGGCAGGAGGATATGGCCGATCTGCGCGCGCCACTGCGCGCATCGCCCGAAAATGACCTGCTCGAAGCGGGCATCCGCGATGCGATCACCCGCAAGCCCAAGGGCCATGATTTCGACTATTCGCGCCAGACCGTGGCCGGACAGGTCTCGCGCCATATGAGCCACACTGGCGGATAGTCGTAAGGTGCGTGGTTCACCACGCACCCTACCCCGATCGCGCGCGCAACCCCGGCGGTGGATCGAAACCACTCGACATTGCGCGATGGACGCGCGCTGCGCGCAATCACGCAACCCGCGCTTCTCACAGCCAGGACACGACCATGGCACAAATCGGCCCCATCACCTTGACCGGCCAGCATGTCGCGCTGCACCCGCTTGAGCCGCAGCATCATGACGACCTCGCGCGCGCGGTGCAGGACGGTGCGCTCTGGCAGCTCTGGTATACCACCATCCCAAGGCCCGAAGCGATGGCCGCCGAAATCGACCGCCGTCTGGCGCTGCTGGCGGCGGGGTCGATGCTGCCCTTCACTGTCTTCGAGCGCAGCACCGGTCAGGCGGTCGGCATGACGACCTATATGAATATCGATGCCGCGACCCCGCGTCTGGAAATCGGCTCGACATGGATTGCGCGCCGCGTGCAGCGCAGCGCCCTGAACACCGAAGCCAAGCTGCTGCTGCTGACCCATGCCTTCGATGTGCTCGGCTGTCTTGCGGTCGAGTTCCGCACTCATTTCCAGAACCAGCAAAGCCGCCGGGCCATCGAGCGGCTGGGGGCCAGGCTCGACGGTATCCTGCGCCAGCATATGCGGCTGCAAGATGGCAGCCTGCGCGACACTTGCGTCTATAGCATTATCGCGCCCGAATGGCCCGCTGTGCGATCTGGCCTTGAGTGGCGGCTGGCGCAACACAACAGCATCTGACGCAGGCGCGGCCCCGACCCCATTGGGGTCAGGTCAGCTTGCGCCGCCGCGACACGGAAATATCCAGCTCGGTGATCTTCTTGCGCAGCGTGTTGCGGTTGATCCCCAGCAGATCGGCGCATTTCGCCTGATTGCCCCCGGTCGCATCCAGCGCGATCTCGATCAGCGGGCTCTCCATCTCGCGCAGGATCCGGCCATACAGCCCCGGCGGCGGCAAATCCTGCCCATGCAGGTCGAAATAACGCCGCAAATGCCGCCCCACGGCCTCGGACAGGCTCTCATCGGTGAATTTCTCACCGACGACCGCCGCGCTGGGCTGGCTTTGCAATGCGGCTTCCATCTCGGCGCGCGCAATCAGCGGATCGCTCTGCGTCAGGCTCAACCGGCGCAGCGTATTCTGCAACTGGCGCACATTGCCGGGCCAGGAATAGGTGCGCACAAGCTCCATCGCCTCGCCCGAGAGCGTGCGCAGGCTCGCGCCCTCATCTGCCGCCTGCCCCAGAAAATGCTCTGCCAGCGGCTCCAGATCGTCGATCCGCTCGCGCAGACTGGGCACATTCAGCACCACACCGCCCAGCCGGTAATAGAGATCCTCGCGCAGCCCGCCCTCGGCCAGCGCGCGGGTCAGATTGCCCTGCGCGGTCGCCATCACCCGCGGTCCGTCCTCGGGTAGCGCATCCAGAAGCCGCGCCGCGCGCAATTGCGCATCTGTTTCATAGCCGGTCAGCTCGTCAAACAGCAATGTCCCGCCGCGCACGCGCGAAAGCAGCGATTGCGCCCCGTCCGAGCTGCGCAGATCCTCGGCCGTGGCGGTCACGAAAGGCTGGCTGCGCCGGTCAGACAGATCATGCAAGGTGCGCGCGATCAGCGACTTGCCAGTGCCCGATTCGCCGATGATCAGCACAGGCATCGAGGAATTGATCACCCGCGCGATCAGCCGGTACAGTTCCTGCATGACCGGCGTGCGCCCGACCAGCGGCATGTTTTCCATGCTCAGCATGTCGCCGCGCGGTGCCGGTGTCGGGCGTTGCGGCGCATCCGCCGCCGAGATCAGCCGCCGGTTCTTCATCGCCGCGCCCGCGCGCTTCAAGAGGTCAGGCAGATCGAAGGGCTTGGGCAGATAGTCATGCGCATCAACCTCATTGGCCTGAATCGCCGTCATGATCGTGTTCTGCGCCGAAATCACGATCACCGGCAGGTCGGGGCGCTCCTTGCTGATCTTGGGGATCATCTCGATCCCGTTGCCATCGGGCATCATCACATCGGTAATCACCAGATCGCCGCGCCCTTCCTCGACCCAGCGCATCAGCGTGGTCAGACTCGAGGTCGCATGCACCTTGCACCCTGCCCGCGTCAGCGCCTGGGTCAGCACTGTGCGGATCGTGCGGTCATCATCAGCCACCAGAACTGTTCCGTCCATCAGGGCCTCTCCTTGCTGTCAAGCTTTTCAAAATCGCGCGCACGCGGCAGCGAGATGCGGAACATCGTCCGCCCCGGCTTGCTTTCGACCGTGATCCAGCCGTCATGCGCCGCGACGATCTTTGATACCAGCGCCAGCCCCAGACCAGTGCCATTCTCGCGCCCCGACACAAACGGGTCGAACACTTCCTCGGCAATCTCGGGCGGCAGGCCGGGACCGTCATCGATCACCTCGACATGGATGGGCAGCGCCACATCCTTGCCGCTGGCACCGCGACGCCGCAGCGATTGTTCGAAAAAGCTGCGCAGCTCGATCTGCCCGCCCAGCAGATTGGCCTGGGCCGCGTTTTTCAACAGGTTCAGAAACACCTGCAACAGCTGGTCGCCATCCGCCCAGACCGGCGGCAGCGAGGGGTCATAGGCATCGACAATCCGCATATGCGCGGCAAAGCCCACCTCTGCCGAGCGCCGCGCGCGTTCCAGCACATCATGGATATTCACGGCCCGGCAATCGGGCGGGCGCTGGTTGCCGAATTGCTCGACCTGATCGAGCAGCTTCACGATCCGCTGCGTCTCGGCCACGATCAGATCGGTCAGCCCCCGATCCTCGCCCGACAGCCCCATCGACAGAAGCTGCGCCGCCCCGGTGATCCCCGCGAGCGGGTTCTTGATCTCATGCGCCAGCATCTGCGACATGCCGATGGCCGAGCGCGCCGCATGGCGGATCCCATCGGCCTTGCCCAGCTTGCCCGCAATATCGCGCGGGGTCAGCAGCATCAGCACCAGATCGCGCCGGTCCCCCATCAGCGCCAGATGGATCGCACAATGCCCGCCAGAGCGTTCGCCCAGCATCACCGGCGCGTCATTGATGAAGACGGGCGCACGGTTTTCACGGCAACGCCCCAGTGCCGTCTCGATCGGCGCGTCGATCTGGACGATCTGCGCCAGTGGCCGATCCAGAACCGACCGGCGGGACAGGCTGAGGAACTGTTCCGCCGCCGGGTTGCAATCGATGATGCATTCCGCCCCGGCTTGTTCGCCGATCATCAGCGCCGGCAGGGGCAGGGCCGCCCAGATCGCACCCGTCACTGGTGGCGTCATGCAGCGCACTCCAGACCCGCGCAGGGCTCCAGCGCCTCGGGGAGTATCCGCAGCACTTCGGCAGGGTCGCGCGATGTCAGCAGCCGGTGGCGCAGCGCGGGCGCACCGCCTGCTTCCGCGACATACCAGCCCAGATGTTTGCGCGCAGTCTTCAGGCCCAGATCGCGCCCATAGAAGGACAGCATCGCCTCGTAATGCGCGGAAACCAGCTCTGCCAACGCCGCGCCTTCGGGCCGTTCGGGCGCAGATGTGCCATAAAGCGCCGCCGCCACTTCGGCCAGCAGCCAGGGCCGCCCCTGCGCGCCGCGCCCGATCATCACCCCCGCCGCGCCGGATTGCGCCAGCGCCGCCCGCGCACTGTCAATGTTGACAATATCGCCATTGGCGATCACCGGGATACCGGCCGCAGTCACCACATCGCCAATTGCAGCCCAGTCAGCGCGACCCTTGTAGAACTGGCAGCGCGTGCGCCCGTGGATCGTGACCATCTGCACGCCAGCCTCGGCCGCGCGCCGCGCGATCTGCGCTGCATTCAGGCAATCCTCATCCCAGCCCAGCCGGGTTTTCAGCGTCACCGGCAGCTTGACCGCGCCCACCACAGCCTCGATCAGCCGCAGCGCATGATCCGGCTCGCGCATCAGCGCCGAACCCGACATGCCGCCCACCACCTTCTTGGCAGGACAGCCCATATTGATATCGATGATCTCCGCGCCGCCCGCCTCGACCATGCGCGCGGCCTCTGCCATCCAATGCGCCTCGCGCCCGGCAAGCTGGACCGAGGTGCGTGCCTCGCCCAATCCCAACTCCGCCCGCGCCTTGGCCCGGACCGAGGGCTTGGCCTGCACCATTTCCTGACTGGCCACCATCTCGGACACGACAAGCCCCGCCCCGAACCCGGCCACCACGCGGCGAAACGGCAGATCGGTGATTCCCGCCAACGGCGCCAACAGAACCGGCGGCGCAATCCCCAGCCGCTCCAGGCCTGCCTGCGAAGCGCGATTTCTGTCATTCTGCATGTGATTATCCATCATCATCTTGCCTTCGTCCTAGTCTGCCACACCTGCCAGCGCAAATGCCTTCGGCAAAGCGCTGACGCGAATTTCATCATCTGATTATTTTTTGTGCATAATTTTCGAATGGTCGCGCGGATTGTCAGCACGCCCCGCTTCGGCCTATAGCTGGCGCAGGAAAAGCCGAGGGGCGCATGACCGAGAGACTTGCCGCAATCATCGTGGCCGCAGGGCGCGGCACCCGCGCCGGGCCGGGCGGGCCGAAACAATGGCGCAGGCTTGCCGGTCGCCCGGTTCTGGCCTGGACACTGGACGCGTTTCGCAAGGCCGGGATCGCGCGGCTGGTGCTGGCCATCCATCCCGAGGACCGCGCGCAGGCCGAGGCGCTGCTACGCCCCGGTGAAATCGCCGTGACGGGCGGGGCCGACCGTGCGGCCTCGGTCCGGGCCGCACTAGAGGCGCTCAGCGACAGCCCGCCCGATCTGGTGCTCATCCATGACGGCGCACGCCCGCTGGTCAGCCGCGCGGTGATCGCGGGCGTGATCACCGCGCTTCAGGACAGTGAGGGCGCGGCACCCGCCCTGCCCGTCATCGACGCGCTCTGGCGCGGGCAGGACGGCCTCGTGCAGGACACAGCCCCCCGCGACGGGCTGTACCGCGCCCAGACCCCGCAGGGCTTTCACTTCGCCGCCATCCTCAACGCCCATCGCGCCCATTCCGGCCCCGCCGCCGATGACGTGGAAATCGCCCGCGCCGCCGGGATCAGCGTTGCGATCACGCCGGGTTGCGAGGATAATTTCAAACTCACCTATGCCCCCGATTTCGCGCGCGCCGCACGGTTGATCGGGGCCGGAACAGGACCGCAGAACATGGATATCCGCCTTGGTAATGGCTATGACGTGCACCGTTTCACCGCTGGCGAGGGCTGCTGGCTCTGCGGCGTGCTCGTGCCGCATGACCGCGCGCTGCAGGGCCATTCCGACGCCGATGTCGGGATGCACGCGCTGACCGACGCGATCTATGGCGCGCTGGCGCAAGGCGATATCGGTCGGCATTTCCCGCCCAGTGACCCGCAATGGAAAGGGGCGGCCAGCCATATCTTCCTGCGCCACGCGGTCGATCTGGCCGCCAGCATGGGGTTTCGTATCAGCAATTGCGATGTGACGCTGGTCTGCGAGCGCCCCAAGATCGGCCCCCATGCGGCAGCGATGCAGGAAAAACTGTCGGAAATCACGGGGCTGGATCTGACGCGCGTCTCGGTCAAGGCCACCACTTCCGAACGGCTCGGCTTCACCGGGCGCGAAGAGGGCATCGCTGCCCTTGCCACTGCCTGCCTGATCCGCGAGGTTGACGCATGACCCCGACCCGTATCATCACCACTTTCTTCGGCGCGGGCCTGTTGCGCCCGGCCCCGGGCACCTGGGGCTCGCTCGCTGCCCTGCCCGCCGCTTGGGCCATTCACCAGATCGGCGGCTTTGCACTTCTGGCGCTCGCGACTGTGCTGGTCTTTCTGATCGGCTGGTGGGCGACGATTCAGGAAACCCGTGGCCTTGCCGACCCTGACCCGTCAGAAATCGTCATTGACGAAGTGGCGGGCCAATGGCTCGCCCTCTGGCCCGTGTCTCTTGGTGCTGCGATGCAGGGTGTGCCGGTCACCGCACTCTGGCCGGGCTGGGTGGTGGCGTTTCTGGCCTTTCGCGCCTTCGACATCTGGAAACCGGGGCCAGTGGGGCTGGCCGACCGGATGCACACGCCGCTTGGCGTCATGCTTGATGACATCATCGCCGGTGCGCTTGCCGCAATGGTCGTGGCCGTCGCCGCCGTCGTGGCGCATGGGATCATGGGCGCATGAGCCCCGCTGATCTTCTGGCCCTTGCCCGCGCCGCAGGAGCCCGCATCGCGACCGCTGAAAGTTGCACCGGCGGCATGATCATAGCCGCGCTGACTGATATCGCCGGGTCTTCGGCTGTGGTTGAATGCGGTTTCGTGACCTATTCCAACGCGGCCAAGACCGGGATGCTGGGCGTGCGGCCCGAAACACTGGCCGCGCATGGCGCCGTCTCTGAACAGGTCGCGCACGAGATGGCAACTGGGGCACTGGCGCGGTCGCAGGCGACGATCACTGTTGCTGTCACTGGCATCGCAGGACCGGGCGGGTCAGAGCACAAGCCCGAGGGCCGTGTCTGTTTCGGCATCGCAACCCGCGAACATACAGAGACCGAAACCGTGGAATTTGGTCCGCTTGGCCGTGCCGGGGTGCGGGCGGCGACAGTTTCCCATGCCCTGACGCTCATCGCCGCGGCCCTTGAGCGCGACCGCGCGTAAGGTGCGTGCTCAGCACGCACCTTACCAGCACCTCATCCGTAAAGCGCCTTCGCCCGCGCCTCGAACGCCCCCACGACGCGGCGCATCGCCTGATCGAACACCACCCCGATCAGCCTTTGCAACACCGGATTGCGGAACTCGAAATCGACCGAGAAATCCACAACGCAGCCGCCTTCAGAGGGCTGCACCTGCCAATGCGAGATCATGTACTTGAACGGACCATCCAGATAGGCGGTGTCGATCTTGCCCGCCTCGGGGTAAAGCTGCACGCGCGACCCGAACCGCTCGCGAAACACCTTGAAGGAAATCACCAGATCGGCCTCGATCTCCTCGCCCCCCGCAATCGGCTTGCGCGACCGGATTCGCGCGGCAGCGGTCCAGGGCAGAAATTCCGGGTAGCGCGCAACATCGGCCACCAGATCGAATATCTGTTGCGCCTCATAGGGCATATGGCGATGTTCGCTGTGCTGTGGCATGGTCTGCTCTTGTCCTGATCCGCGTCCATGTCCTAAAGTCGGACCGAAAAATCAAGGGGCAGTTATGACGCAGCCAGCCTATGTCATCGACCAGATGATCTCTGCCAAGCAAATCGCCGCGCGGGTCGAGGAACTGGCCGAAGAGATATCGCGCAGTTTTCAGGGCACGGAAAAGCTCGTTGTGGTGGGGCTTTTGCGCGGCTCTTTCGTCTTCATCGCCGATCTGGTGCGCGAAATCGACCTGCCGGTCGAAGTCGATTTTCTCGAAGCGTCAAGCTATGGCAACAGCACGACCAGTTCGCGCGAAGTGCGCATCCTCAAGGATCTCTCGGGCAAGATCGAGGGCCGCGATGTACTGGTGGTCGAGGATATCGTCGATACCGGCTTCACGCTCAGCCATGTCCTGCAATTGCTGCTCGCGCGCAACCCCGCGCGGCTGGAAGTCTGCGCCCTGCTCGACAAACCTTCGCGCCGTGAAGTCGAGATCAAGGCCACCTGGACCGGATTCGAGATCCCCGATGAATTTGTCGTGGGCTATGGCATCGATTATGCCCAAAGAAACCGCAACCTGCCCTTCATCGGCAAGGTGCGCTTCACATGACCCCACTGCACAGGCATTGAAACGGTTGATCTGTCGCAGGAACGGCTTACCATCAGATAACGCATCAACAGGGAGCGGAAATAATGTCTTTCAAACGTCTCTTGGGTAGTCTTGCGCTTGGCGCGGCCATCGCTTTCCCGGCCATGGCCGATAATGATCCTGCGGTCGAAACGCGGCAGGGCCAGTTCAAGCTTTTCGTCCATAACTTCGGCGTCTTGGGCAGCATGGCCCAGGGTCGTATCGACTATGACGCCGATCTGGCGCAGACAGCCGCAGACAACTTGTTCCACCTGACCCGTCATGACCAGTCCCGTCTCTGGCCCGAGGGCACGGATTCGATGAGCATCGATGGCACCCGCGCCAAACCCGAGATCTGGGACAATCTTGATGATTTCGTCGCCAAATTCGTGGCGCTGCAGGACGCGGCCGAAACGCTGCAAGGGGCCGCCGGTCAGGGTCTGGACACGATGCAGGGTGCCTTTGGTCCGACCGCTGGTACCTGCCAGGCCTGTCATCAGGAATACCGCGAAGAAGCCAGTTGATCCTGGATTGCGCCGCGCGTGCCTGCATGCGCGGCGCACAGGACCAGTAACGGAGCAATCATGCGCAAGCTTCTCTCCGGGCTCGCAACACTTGGCCTGATCGCCGCCGGGGCCGCCTGGTGGCTGTCTGCGCCGCGACCACTCGATGCGCAGATGCTTGCTGATCTCACGGGCGATGCAGAAGCCGGCGAGACGATCTTTCTTGCCTCAGGCTGCAGTTCCTGTCATCGCGGGGCCGAGCGCGAAGCCGATCCGCTGGTCCTGACCGGCGGGCGTGAATTCGAAAGCGATTTCGGCACATTCATCGCGCCCAATATCAGCCCCGATCCTGACCATGGCATCGGCAACTGGTCGAAGCCCGAATTCATCAACGCCGTGATGCGCGGTATCTCTCCGGAGGGCACACATTATTACCCGGCCTTTCCCTATACCAGCTATATCAAGGCCAACCCGCAGGATATGGCCGATCTCTATGTCTATATGATGACCCTGCCCCGGGACGCGACCCCGTCGCAACCGCATGATCTGGGGTTTCCCTTCAATATCCGGCGCAGTGTCGGGCTGTGGAAAACCCTGTTCCTGCGCGAAGACTGGGCAGTCACCGGCGACCTGACGCCTGAGGAAACCCGCGGTCGCTACCTGTCGGAAGCGCTCGCCCATTGCGCCGAATGTCACACGCCGCGCAATGCACTTGGCGCATTGAACCGCGCCGAATGGAATCGTGGCGCGCCGAACCCCTCGGGCCGCGGGCGCATTCCGGCGATTGCCGGGCCGGATTTCGACTGGTCCGCATTCGATATCAGCGCCTATCTCAGCTCTGGCCTGACCCCGGATTTCGATGTGGTCGGCGGCTCCATGGCCGATGTGGTGGGCAATCTGCGCCAGCTCGACAGGTCCGAACTGGATGCAATTGCCGCCTATATCCTGCGCGCCAGCCGATAGGCGACAGCATGGGCGCGGAAAAACACGCCAAGACCCTTGTGCGCATCACAGGCCCCACGCATACTGTGCAGGTCTTACCCGCAGGGGCCGCCGCGTCACATGTCCGATAAGTCCAATGTCGCACCCTCGAGCGGGATCGCTCGGCTGAGCTTCAACGAGAAGTTCCGCCTGCAGACATGGCTTATGGGCATCATCGCCTTCGCCGTGGTGCTGTTTCTGCTGGTGCAGGCCCGCTTCATCCTGATCGCGCTGGCTATTGCGATCATCCTCTTCTCGCTCACCTCGGATGCCATCAATTCGATCTCGCGGCTGCGCATCGGACAGTTCCGGATCGCCAACTGGCTGGCCTCGATCGTGGCGGTGATCCTGATTGCCTCGGGGCTCCTCACCCTTGCCGGGCTGGTGATTTCACAGATCAACACTGTGCTGACCACAACCCTGTCCTACACGGATGACGCCCAGCGCGCGGTTGCGCAGATGTTTTCATGGATGGGCGAGGATGTGGAACAATCCGTGCTGCAGACCGTGCGCACGATCGAGGTCTCGGGCTATCTGCGCTCGGCAGCCGGTCAGGCCGGCACGATCCTCAGCCAGGTGGTGCTGATCATTCTTTTCGTGGGCTTTCTGTTTCTCGAACGGGTCTGGTTCGGCACCAAGCTCGAAACCCTGATGGGCGACAAGGCGCAGGCCAGACGGGTCAGCGCCATTATCGGGTCGATCATCCGCCGTGTGAACCGCTATCTTCTGGTCAAGGCGCTGATTTCCTCGGCAACCGGTGTGGCGGTGTTTCTGCTGCTCAGCGTCTTCGATATCCAGTTCGCGGTTGCCATGGGCCTGCTGACCTTCGTGCTGAATTTCATTCCCTCGGTCGGCTCGATCATCGCCACGCTGATCGTGACACTGGTCGCCTATATCCAGACCCCCGAGCCGCAGACTGCGGTGCTGATCTTCGTGCTGACCGGGATGATCCAGTTCATCCTAGGCAATGTCATCGACCCGATGCTGATGGGCAAGACGCTGCGGCTCTCGGCCTTCGGGATCATCATTTCGCTGGCCTTCTGGGGGGCGGTCTGGGGCGTTCCAGGCATGTTCCTCGCAGTGCCGTTCATGGTTGCCGTGATGATCGTCTGCTCGCATATCCCTGCCGCGCGACCGGTGGCGATCCTGCTGTCCCGGGAGGGCCTGCCGGAAGAAGAATTCCCGCTGATGCAGGACCCGCATACCCCCCTGCCCGAAGGCAATGCCGACCGCAGCTATGGCCACGCGGTCGGTGCCGAATAGCCAGCGTCGGCGCTGCCCTGAAGCCATACCTCTCCCTGTCGCGGGTCTTTTCGCCGATGTCACAGCGTCGGGCGGGTATCCGCCGTGCAGCGCTGCACGACTCTGCCGCCGGTCCGACTACGAAAGCTTGTGCTGCGCGCACCGCCTGCGCAACATATGTGTGATGTCGTGGTTCGGACTGCCGGTGCAGATTGCACGCATCGGCATTCCTGCATCCCTCGCTCTGATCCAGCGTTTTCGCGTGTCGAAAACGCTCGTAACGGGACTTCGCTTTCGAGCGGCATGCTTCAGTTCATCCATGACTGCCCGGTGCGCCCGGCAGCTTTGGACCTTGACGCTCCGGCGCTGCTCTGCCTCAGCTCCGCTGACCACGCTACAGCGCTGTCCGGCAAAGGATGCATGACAATGCCTGCCAGACGGGGCGCGTCTTGGTGAGGGTGCAGTTCGCAGATTGCTCGAATGACGCAATGATTTTCAGGGGGGGCCTTGAACGCTGGACCACCTTGGCGGGATAGAGCGACAGCCGCCCCTCGCTCCTGACTGCAGCGCAGGTCGTCACCATGGCTGGCGCTGCCTGGCAAGGCCACGGCGCAGGGGGCATATCGTGACGATATGCAATACGCGCAGTTCTTTTCACCTGCAGCAGCAAAAGCCAGAGTGACCTGTCCGTCACTGTCCAACGTCGCTCGGGGCTCTCTGTCAGCGTATTGCGCAAGTCTGGCCTGCCCATCACCGCGCTGCGCCACGATGCATCGTCTGTCAGCGCGCGGCATCTCTGCGACCTTTGCGTGCGCAGTGATCCGCTGGTCTATGGGTCAGCGCACAGCGTCACTATGGCTCGATCACCAGCTCAGGCGTCACGATCAGATCAAGCCGCTGGTCTGTCTTGTCGATCGGCACATGCGCGACGTGCTGCGCATCATGGGCAAAGCCTATTGCCATCACTGACCCTGCAGCACGCAGCTTCTGCAGCGTGCGATCATAAAATCCCCCACCATAACCCAGCCGATACCCCCGATCGTCAAAAGCCAGCAATGGCACGATCAGAGCGTTCGGCACCAGAGGGTCGGCGCGCGCAGGGATCATGGCCTTGAAAGCCCCTTCCACCATTTCTCCGTCAATCGTCCATCGGTGAAATTCGAGCGGTTGCGATTTGCCCTTGATCACCGGCACGCAAACCGGACCAGGATGGGCTGACATGAAACTGCGCGGATCCAGCTCACCGCGCATCGCCATGTAACCTGAAATCACCACTTGCGAGGGATCCCCGGCGCAGCGCTGCGATATCACCGCCGCAAGACGGTCATTTGCCCGCTGCGTCATCACGCCCTGATCTGGCAGTCCAACCAGCGCAGCGCGCTTGCGCATCAGGTCACGGCGCATCTCGGCCTTGGCCTGTGCCAGACTATCTTCTGTCAAATCCTCTCGCATCGGCTATCCGTTCATTGCTGTCACGGAGCGAAGCCTGCGGCATATATACTGGGTTCGCAATCAGGTTTACGGCACATCCCCTGTCGCAGGCGACGCGCGTGCAGGCAGCAGGAATGCAAAGACTGTCAGCGACAGCACCAATGCCACTGCACCACAGAGACTGTAGGCCATAAAGGCAATACCGATCCCGTAACCACCCCAGAGCGCAGAGATGGCAGCAACAAGCCCGGTCAGAATGGCAATCTGGAAACAGACAAGGCTCATTGGCACCTCCGAAGGATGATTGTTCACGCCATCATGCCACCAAAGGTTGAAGAAATTGTTAACAATTCCGTGAATCCATGTGGTTAACGTGCCGCGAATTCACGGTTCAGACCGCGCACGAATTCGGCAAGCCCAGTCTGGCGGTCGCGGCGCAGACGCTCTGCCTGAATGATCCCGCGCAAGGCCGCATCCGTGCGCTCCAGATCGTCATTGATGAGCACATAATCATATTCCGCCCAATGGCTTATCTCGTCACGCGATTTCTGCATCCGGCCAGAAATCACCTCCGGGCTGTCCTGCCCGCGCCCGCGCAACCGCGATTCCAGCGCCGCGATCGAGGGCGGCAGCACGAAAATCGACACCACATCCTTGCCGAGGCTGGAATTGCGCACCTGCTGCCCGCCCTGCCAGTCAATATCAAAGAGCATGTCGCGCCCTTCAGCGAGCGCCGCGTCAACCGGGCCTTTGGGCGAGCCGTAGAAATTGCCGAACACCTCTGCATGTTCGAGCATGTCGCCGCTGTCGATCATCGCCTCGAATTCCGCGCGTGTCCTGAAATAATATTCGCGCCCGTCCGCTTCGCCCGCGCGCGGCGCGCGGGTCGTGGCCGAGACCGAGAAGCGGATCGTCGGGTCCCAATCCATCAGCCGCCGCGCCAGGGTCGATTTCCCGGCCCCCGACGGCGATGACAGGATGATCAACAAACCGCGCCTTGTCATGGGCTTACTCCACGTTCTGAACCTGTTCGCGCATCTGATCAATCACAGTCTTGAGGTCAAGCCCGATCCGCGTCATCTCGAGATGCTGCGCCTTGGAGCAAAGCGTGTTGGCTTCGCGGTTGAATTCCTGCGTCAGGAAATCCAGCTTGCGCCCGACCGGCCCTTCTGCCGCCAGCAATTCACGTCCGGCGGTGCAATGCGCGTCAAGCCGGTCCAGTTCCTCGGTCAGATCGGCCTTTACCGCCAGCAGCGCCAGCTCCTGCTCGATCCGCGCCGGATCGGCGCGTGCGGCCTCTTGCACCTGCGCCAGCGCGCGCTGGAAATGCGCGCGCAGATCAGCGCTGCGCTGTTGCGACAAGCCACGGGCCGCAACGGTCAGACGCGCGATCTCGTCCAGCTGTGCCGAGATCACCCCGGCCAGCGCCCCACCTTCCTGTCTGCGTGAGACAACGAAATCTTCCAGAAGCACCTCGAGATCCGTCGTCAGAATCGATCCCAGCGTTTCGGGCGGAATTATGGCGATTTCCGGGCCGTGCTGCAGAACTCCGCGCCATCCCAGCAAGTCCAGCGCGGTCGGTGCCTGCAACAAGACACCCGCCGCCTGCGCCCTTGACTGCACCAGATCAAGCGCCGACAGCACGCCGGCAAGCGCGTCGGGGTCGACCTGTGCGACCGCCTCGGGATGCGAAATCCGCAACCGCAAGGACAGGCTGACAGTGCCGCGCGCCAGCCGCGCCGCTATACTGTTGCGCAGTTTTTTCTCAATAAAGCCAAGGTTTTCCGGCAATCGAATCCGGATATCCAGCCCCCTGCCATTCACCGCGCGCATATCCCATTCCCATTCCAGCAGCGCACTGTCCAGGTGCTGATTGCCCGCCCGGCTGGCATAGCCTGTCATTGAATACATGCCCGCTCTGTCCCCTTTTGTCACTGGCGCTTGCGCGTGCTGTCCTTAACCAAATTCACAAAATAAGGCAGAAATCGAGCAAAATTAGAGCTATTAATGTCCCATTAAGACAGCTTGCGTGAAGATTAAGTCGATCAGGACACAAGCACTCGTCGGGGGCAAGACTGCGCCAACAGCACTGCGCAGGGGGTTTGGGAAAGGAAAGCAGATGACAGATATCGGGATTATCGCGGGAAGCACCGCTTTTGATTCAAATGCAACATTTTCGGCCTTCGCACGGGTCTGTTCCTATTGGGCCGATCTGCGCCAGCAGGGGGCTGTGCCGCGCCGTGCGCAGATCGATCCGCAGGCGCTTGCCCATGCGCTGCCGGATGTCTTTCTGGCCGAAATCGTCGCGCCCCGGGTGGCCCGGTTGCGGCTTTGTGGTCACCGGATCGAGGATCTTATGGGCATGGACATGCGCGGGATGCCGCTGTCGGTCCTGTGTCAGGGCGATGCGCGTGCGGCGCTGGCCGAAGCGCTGGAACAAGTCGCACTTGGCGCGCGTGTCACCCTGTCGCTGCAAGGCGAGAGCGGTTTCGGCCTGCCCCCGTTGCGCGCAAGGCTGGCCCTGATGCCGCTGGCAGATGAGGTCGGGCGCATCACCCGTATCCTGGGCGTGATCGAACGCGACGGGGAACCGGGGCGCACCCCGCGCCGCTTTGCACTTGCCAAGCCGGTTGCGCCGCCCGAGCCAACCCCTCAGACCGCGCGCAAGTCCCCTGTCCTGCGTGTGATCACAGGCGGACGCCAGTAAGCGCAGAGCGCGTTTTAGAGGTTTTCCTGCCGCGCACCCCAAGGTAGAAGGCGCGCAAACCCTGCTCAGGAAAGGCCGCGCCATGATCCTCTACCCTGCCATCGACCTGAAAGACGGCCAATGCGTGCGGCTTTACAAGGGCGAGATGGATCAGGCGACCGTGTTCAATGACAGCCCCGCCGATCAGGCCCGCGCCTTTGCCGCCCAAGGCGCGGAATGGCTGCATCTGGTTGATCTGAATGGCGCTTTCGCAGGTGCCCCGGTCAATGCGCAGGCTGTAGAGGCGATCCTTGGTGCCGTGACGATCCCCTGCCAGCTGGGTGGTGGCATTCGCGACATGGCAACCATCGAGGGCTGGATCTCGCGCGGTCTGGCCCGCGTGATCCTTGGCACGGTTGCGGTCGAAAACCCTGATCTGGTCCGTCAGGCCGCCCGCGCCTTTCCCGGTCAGGTGGCTGTGGGCATCGACGCGCGCGAGGGCCG
>SKRP01000196.1 GCA_007118445.1 Natronohydrobacter sp. | reverse complement strand
TGGCAGTGGATTTCCTGGAAGCGCAGGGCGTGCCGGGCATCCGCGATCTGGCCTATTTCTCGCATGTGCAGACCATGCTTTGGGACAAGCCGGTGATGATTTCGCGCACCGGCTATACCGGCGAGCGCGGCTACGAGATTTTCTGCCGCGCGCAGGATGCGGTCGAGATCTGGGATGCGTTGGTCGAGAAAGGCGCGCCGATGGGGATTATTCCCACCCGCTTTACCACGCTTGATCTGCTGCGCGCGGAAAGCTACCTGTTGTTCTACCCTTACGACAATTCCGATATGTACCCGTTCGAGGATGAGAAATGCGGTGACACGCTCTGGGAACTGGGGCTGGATTTCACTGTGTCCAAGGGCAAGACCGGGTTCCGGGGTGCAGAAGAGCATTACCGCCTGAAAGGCAAGGAGCGCTTCAAGATCTACGGCGTGAAGCTGGAAGGCACCACACCTGCGGATGAAGGTGCGGCGCTGATGAAGGATGGCAAGCAGGTCGGTGTCGTGACCGTGGCGATGTATTCCCCGCTCAACAAGCACAATATCGGCATTGCCCGGATGCCGGTGGATTGCGCTGTCGATGGCACGAAAATGGTTGTGAAGAATGCTGACGGGGAAATTCCCTGTGTGGCGCATTCCATGCCCTTCTACGACCCGGACAAGAAGCGCCGCACGGCGAAAGGCTGATCATCAACGGGCGCGGTTCTCGAACGGGACCGCGCCCTTTTTGCGACATGACAGACGGAGCATGACCCCGGATGAGCAAGTTCGATTTCCCCCCTTCCATCGCCAGCCGCCCGGTCTATGGCACGCTTGAAGCGCGCAAGGGCACGCAACATCTGATGATCGCCGATGGCGCAGGAGCAGAGGCGCTGCTCGATCTGGCGGCCTCTGCGCCCGAGATCATGGCGCAGGCGCATGTGATCTTCATTCCGCGTGACGCGGGCGCGCTGGAAGAGAAGCTGCGCGCTGCTGGTCCGGCGATCCTGCATATCGGCCCCAGCTATCCGGCGACTGTCCAGCGCATCCGGCGGGTGTTGCAGGACACTGTGATGGGCGCGCAGGTCTATCTGGCGGGCACCGAAGGGCTGATCGGACAGGCCATGAATGAGGCGCTGCAGGCGGGTATTCCGCTGGCCGCAATCCAGACCGAGCATCGCGGATCGGTCGCGCGGCGGGTGCAATGCGTGCATTGCAAGGGGATCACCGAGGATGTGATGACCGACCCGTTTGTCTGCAGCCATTGCGGGCTGAACCTGTTTGTCCGGGACCATTATTCGCGCAGGCTGGCCGCGTTTCAGGGGGTCTGCATTGATGCCGAAGACCCCGGCGAGGTGCCCGAATCCGTGGAGTTGTACAAATGAGCGCTGGCACACAGAAAATCCCCGTTATCGTGCGGGCCAAGGTCAGGCTGAATGATCTGGTCACGCGGTTTGAATTTGAACATGCCGAGGGCGGCAGCCTGCCTCCGTTTTCTGGTGGCGCGCATACCGTCGTCGAGATGCAGGATGGCGACCGCCTGCGCCTGAACCCCTATTCGCTGATGTCCGATCCGATGGACCCCAGCCATTACGCGATTTCCGTGCGCCGCGACGATCAGGGGCGTGGTGGGTCGATCTTCATGCATGACAAGGTGCAGGTCGGCGACCGGATGGTGATCAGCTACCCGGTCAACCTGTTTTCGCTGGATATGACGGCGAAGAAGCACCTGATGTTCGCAGGTGGGATCGGGATCACGCCGTTCCTGTCGCAGATCCGGCAGCTTGAATATCTCTCGGGTCGCTTCGAGCTGCATTATTCGGTGCGCAATGCAGCGCTTGCCAGCTATGCGAGCGAACTGACCGCGCGCCACCCGGCGCATGTGCATGTCTATCACGATGATCAGGACCAGCGCATTCCGCTTGTCGATCTGCTGAAAGGCCAGCCGCTTGGCACGCATCTCTATGTCTGCGGCCCGCGCGGCATGATCGACTGGGTGCGCAGCACGGCGGCCGATCTGGGCTGGCCGGAACCGGCGGTGCATTACGAGGAATTCCTCGCGCCGCAATCCGGCAAACCCTTCACTGTGGAACTGGCGACCTCGGGCAAGACGGTCGATGTCGGCGAGCATGAAAGCCTGCTGGAAGCCATCGAGCGCGCAGGCGTCGATGCGCCCTATATGTGCCGGGGCGGGGCTTGCGGGCAATGCGAAACCCGCGTGATCCGTCATGACGGCACGCTTCTGCACAACGATCACTGGCTGGACGAGGACGAACATGCCAGTGGCGAGAAAATCATGCCCTGTGTCAGCCGTTTCAAAGGCAAGACACTGGTGCTGGACCGTTAACGGGGGAATGCGATGACCATCCAGTTCAATGACGAGACCTTCCGCGACGATTACACCTTCCGCAACTCGGAATGGGCGATCAAACGCTTTCCCTTCCCGTTCCACGAAGACAGCTACATGTATTCGGTCAATATGGAACAGCATCGCGGCGGGCCGAAAGGCTCGGTCTATGAAAAGCGCTTCGATGTGGATGAGCATTACATCTCGGAAATGCGCGACCGGGCGCTGGTGCTGGCGGAAGATCCGCTGCGCTGCCAGTCGCTGCCGCATATGACGCTGGCAGGCTGGGACTTGCTGGAGCTGATCATGGTCAGCAAATCCGAGGATTACCCGGATCTGTTCGAGCTGCACCGCAATGGCAATCAATGGCGCTGGATCAACAAGCCCCTGGGTATTGATGACACATTCACCTTCATGGATGAAGCGAGCCTGCCCTATGGGCCGATGGAATATATCACCCGGCAGGCGCAGGGCGATTACGCTGTGCTGGACCAGCGCGAGAACAACCTGTGGATGGATGCGGGCATGGTCACGACACAGGCCGACTGGTCGCTCGATTTCGACATCGGGATGAATTTTTTCGAGTGGCACGCGCCAGTGCCGCTGGCGCATGAAATGGGTGTGTTCAAACGGGCGCTGAAATTCCTTCTGAACATCCAGCAAGGCAGCCCGGCGCGGCGGCTGAACTGGACGATGACGGTCAATCCGCTGCTGGATACCAGTCCCGAGAATTACCATAAATGGGGCGTGCAGAAGACCACGCTGACGCCCGACAATCTGGGCCGCAAGCAGCATCTGCGGGTCGAGTTGCAGACTTTCTACCGCCTGCCACGCTCCAACGCGCTGGTGTTCCCGATCCGCTGCTACCTGATCGCGCTGGAGGATCTGGTGACAGTGCCGAAATGGGGCCGCCGTCTGCACCGAGTGATCCGCGACCTGCCCGAGGAACTGGCCGAGTATAAAGGCTTCATCCGCAACCGGCCCATGATCCTGGATTATCTGACGCAATATGATGACGGCAAACCGACCTCGCCTGGCGTTTGGCCCGATCTGGACACGGAACCGCCGCTGGAAAGGTAAACTCAGCCGTTTTGCGGATAGGCGATGATCGACAGATAGCGCGCGGGCAGCTTTTCCAGCACTTCCGGCCCGTGCGGCGCGTCAGCATCGAAAAACAGCGTGTCGCCGGGGCGCAGATGATAGAGGGTCTTGCTGTGACGATAACCAAGCTCGCCTTCCAGCATGTAGATCGTCTCGATCCCGCCATGCTGGAAGGTGGGGAAAATATCGGCCTCGGTGCTCAGCGTGATCAGATAGGGCTCGACCATCACGCCGCTGGCATTCGCGCCGATATGACCCAGAAGGTTGTACTGATGCCCCGCCCGCGTGCCCGCGCGCTCGGTCTCGACCCCTTCGCCGGCGCGGGTATGCACTGCCTCGCGATGTTCCTCGAAACCGCGAAAGAAGGATGTGAGCGGCACGCTCAGCGCATTCGCCAGCGTCTGCAGCGTGGTCAGCGAAGGCGAGGTATTGCCATTCTCGATCTTGGACAGCATCCCGATGGAAAGCCCCGTGCGCGTGGCCAGCTCTGCCACGGTGAAATTCTTTTGCCGCCGGAAGGCGCGCACCTCGCGTCCGATCGCCACTTCCAGCACATTCTCGCGCTCTTCGCGCAGGCGGTGGGGGTCCTGGTTAAGACGGGCCTTGTGGTCCGGCATATCGGCGGATTTGATCGCCTGTGGCATGATTGCTCCATCACTCAGACTGTCGAAAACCCCGCAATCGCAGGGAGGGCTGCGGAATGTTTCATGAGAGTATAGGTCGTAGCACCGGAAATGAAAATATCCATCTGGGTATCCTGATTTTTCCGGGTTTTCCGATGGCCTGCCTGACCTCGATGATAGAGCCATTGCGCGCAGCCAACGAGATTTCCGGCGAGAATGCCTTTCGCTGGACATTGATTTCGGAGAATGGCGCGCCTGTGGATAGCAGCGCGATGGTGCGGTTTCACCCTTCCAGCGATCTGGGGTCGGTGCGGGACGTGGATTATCTGATCGTGCTCAGCCCGCCTGATGCGCGCTTCGACAATCCGCGCACAGGGTTCGGGGCGCTGCGTGCGCTGGAACGGCACGGGGCGATTCTGGGCGGCGTCAGTGGCGGTGTTTTCCTGCTGGCGCGCGCAGGCGTGATGGAAGGGTATGTGACTTCGGTGCATTGGTGCTATGCCGCTGCCTTTGCCGATGAATTTCCCAACCATGCCACCACCGATGAGGTGATCATGCCCGACCGCCGCCGCGTGACCGTGGCGGGGGCGGCTGCGGCGTTCGATCTGGCGCTGCTGTTGATCGAAAAGCGGCTGGGGGCGGATGTGATGACCGAGGTCGCCTGCTGGTTCCAGCATCCGCTGGTCCGCGGCGAAGGGGTGCGCCAGAAGATCCCTGCGCCGCGCGTGGCGGTCACGGCGGATATGCTGCCTGAACCGCTGGCCCGCGCGGTGCAGATCATGTCGGAAAATCTGGAAGACCCGATCTGTATCGCCGATATCTGCGACCAGATCGGGATTTCCCCGCGCCATCTGGAGCGCCTGTTCAAGAAACTGACCGGGAAAAGCCCGTTGATCTATTACCGCAACATGCGTCTGGCGGCCGCGCGGCAGCTGGTGATGTATTCCAACCGCTCGATGCGCGAGATCGCCGAGGCCATTGGCTATTCCAGCGCCAGCCCGTTCCGCACCCGTTATGCCGAAATCTACGGGCTGACGCCGGAGGAGGACCGGCACAAGATCAACATGTTCCGGGTGCGCGAGAATGCGCCCCTGCCGTCGAGCGCTGCGCCGGTCAGAACACCGATTTCGCCGCCGTGACCAGCGCGTGATGCAGGCTTTGCGCCGATGCGCGCGGGCCGTAGATCGTGATGTGGCCATCAAGGCGGATGACATAGCAGCCCAGATGCTCGATCACGCTGCGCCGCGCCTGTCCGGCCTGCATCTTGCCGATATCCAGATTGCACAGCCGTTCCATCAGCCGGGGCAGGTCCTGCCCGGTCAGATCGAATCGCACCCATGCGCCGGTCTGGTCGGTCACGCTGGCTGTGTCCGTGCAGGCCGTCTTGATCTGCCCGGCAAGGTCGGGATGTGTGGCATAGGGGGCCTCGACCATCCAGATATGCGGGCCGATCCAGAAAGCCGAGAGCGCGGCACCGCGCGTATGACCCGCGATGCCGGGGGCGGGCTTGCCGAGCAGCTTTTCCAGTTCTGTCTGGCATGTCGCTTCCTGCCCCAAACGCGCGGCGACAGACGCCAGCGCCCAGTCAGGCGATTCCGTGATCGTGAC
>SKRP01000167.1 GCA_007118445.1 Natronohydrobacter sp. | reverse complement strand
TGCCTGACGCCCATGTGCAGGCGCCCACGGCAGGCTCGGTCATTCTGGCGGCAGTGCTGTTGAAAATGGGCGGCTATGGCTTCCTGCGCTTCTCGCTGCCGATGTTTCCGGTGGCCAGCGACATCTTCGCGCCGCTGGTGCTGTGGCTGTCGGCCATCGCGATTGTCTACACCTCGTTGGTCGCGCTGATGCAGGAGGATATGAAGAAGCTGATCGCCTATTCCTCGGTTGCGCATATGGGTTTCGTGACGATGGGGATTTTCGCGGCCAATCAGCAGGGGCTGGATGGGGCGATTTTTCAGATGATCAGCCACGGCTTCATCTCGGGCGCATTGTTCCTTGCAGTCGGTGTGATCTATGACCGGATGCATACGCGCGACATCGCGGCCTATGGGGGCCTGATCAACCGGATGCCGGTCTATGCGGCGGTGTTTCTTCTGTTCACCATGGCCAATGTCGGCCTGCCGGGCACCTCGGGCTTCGTGGGCGAGTTCCTGACCTTCCTTGGTGTCTATCAGGTCAACACCTGGGTCGCATTCGTGGCCGCAACCGGCGTCATCCTGTCGGCGGGCTATGCGCTGTGGCTGTTCCGCCGCGTGGTGATGGGGGAACTCATCAAGGAAGCGCTGAAATCCATCAAGGATATGGATCGTCGCGAAAAGCTGCTGATCACGCCGCTGGCGGTGATGACTCTGCTGCTGGGGGTCTATCCCGCATTGGTTACAGATATCATTGGCCCCTCGGTCGCCGCATTGGTGCAGGGGCATGAGCTGGCGTTGCAGGCCCATGAGGCCGCATCCCAACTGGCACAGAACTGAAAGGTCCAGCTATGATTGCAGCTGATCTCTATACGGCCCTGCCCGAGATTGTCCTCGCGCTCTTTGCGATGGTCGCGCTCATGGTGGGGGTCTATGGCGGCAAGGACAAGCTGGCCGAGCCGATCCTTTATGCGACCGCGGCGCTGATGGTGCTGCTTGCGCTTTTCGTAGGCTCCAAGGGGCTGGAGACGCGCGACGCCTTCAACGGCATGTATCTGTCGGACGCGTTTTCGCATTTCTCGAAAATGATCATCCTGATCTCGGCGGCGGTGGTGCTGGTCATGGGCCAGAGCTACATGGCCGCGCGGGATCTGCTGCGCTTCGAATATCCGATCCTGATCGCGCTGTCGGTCGTGGGCATGATGCTGATGGTGTCCTCGGGCGACCTGATCGCGCTCTATATGGGCTTGGAGCTGCAATCGCTGGCGCTTTATGTCGTGGCCACGATGAACCGCGATTCGACCCGCTCGACCGAAGCGGGGCTGAAATATTTCATCCTTGGTGCGCTGGCCTCGGGCCTGCTGCTCTATGGCGCATCGCTCACCTATGGCTATTCCGGCACGACGCTGTTTTCGGGCATCATCTCGACCATTTCGGAAGATGGCATGTCGGTGGGGCTGCTGATGGGTCTCGCCTTCATGCTGGCGGGTCTGGCCTTCAAGGTCTCTGCCGTGCCCTTCCATATGTGGACGCCCGATGTCTATGAGGGTGCACCGACCCCGGTCACAGCCTTCTTCGCCACCGCCCCGAAGGTTGCGGCAATGGCGCTGATCGCGCGGGTGGTGCATGACGCCTTCGGCGCTGTCCCCGGCGACTGGTCGCAGATCATTGCCTTTCTCGCGGCAGCCTCCATGTTCGTCGGTGCGATCGCCGCGATCGGGCAGCGCAATATCAAGCGGCTGATGGCCTATTCCTCGATCTCGCATATGGGCTTTGCGCTGGTCGGTCTGGCCGCAGGCACGGCGCAGGGCGTGCAGGGGATGCTGGTCTATATGGCGATCTATGTGACCATGAATATCGGCGTCTTTGCCTTCATCCTGATGATGGAACGCGACGGCAAGGCGGTGGTCGATATCGAGAGCTTGCGCATGTATTCCAAGGCCGAGCCGCTGCGCGCGCTGGCGCTCTTGGTGCTGATGTTCAGCCTCGCGGGCGTGCCGCCGCTGGTGGGTTTCTTCGGCAAGTTCTATGTGCTTTGGGCCGCAGTCGATGCAGGTCTGACCTGGCTGGCCGTGGCCGGGGTGATCGCGTCGGTGATCGGGGCCTTCTACTACCTGCGCATCGTCTATTACATGTATTTCGGCGAGGAGGTCGAGCCGCTCGATCAGGTGCGCGCGCCCGTGCAATCGACGCTGCTGGTGGTCTCTGCCGCGATCATGGTGCTGGGGGTGATCAATCTGTTCGGCGTCGAGGGTCTGGCCGATCTGGCAGCAAGCGCCCTTGTCAAGTAACTGGCCCGCAGGTGTCGGGCGGGTGATCCTGCCCGAGATCGACAGCACCAATGCCGAAGCGGCCCGGCTTGCGCCGGGCCTGAGCGGTCCGACATGGATCCTCGCGCTGCGCCAGACACGCGGGCGCGGGCGTCGCGGGCGGGACTGGCGCGACCCGGAAGGCAATTTCGCCGCGAGCTATGTCACCCGCCCCGGTGGCCCGCCCGATCAGGTCGCGCTGCGCTCTTTCGTGGCCGCGCTGGCGCTGCATGAGGCCCTGGTGACGCTGACAGGTCGACCCGAGGCTTTCGCGCTGAAATGGCCCAATGATGTGCTGCTGAATGGCGGCAAGCTGGCGGGCATCCTGCTGGAAAGCGTCGGGGCAGGGGCGCAGGTCGGGCATCTGGTGATCGGGATCGGGGTCAATCTGCGACACGCGCCCGAAGGCGAGGCCGGTGCCGTGCCGCCGGTCAGCCTGATGGGCGAGACCGGCACAGGCGTTGCGCCCGAAGAATTCCTTGACCTGCTTGCCCCGGCTTTCGCGCACTGGGAGGACCAGCTTGTCACCTATGGTTTTGCGCCGATCCGCCGCGCATGGCTTGATCGGGCCGCGCGTCTGGGGCAGGTGATCACCGCGCGCACTGTGACCGAGAGCCACACGGGCACATTCGAAGGCATCGACGCGACGGGCGCATTGCAGCTGCGCGATGCGCGCGGCTTGCGTGCGATCCCGGCGGCAGATGTCTATTTCGGGTGAAAGGCAGGCCCCATGCTTCTGACCATTGATTGCGGCAATACCAATACTGTGTTTTCGGTCTGGGACGGCACTGAATTCATCGCCACCTGGCGCACCGCGACCGAGGTCACGCGCACAGCGGATCAGTATTTCGTCTGGCTCAATTCGCTGATGACCCTGACCGGGCTTTATGCGGATATCACGGATGTGGTGATTTCCTCGACTGTGCCGCGCGTGGTGTTCAATCTGCGCGTGCTCTGTGATCGCTATTTCAACACGCGGACCCTGGTCGTGGGAAAGCCCGAATGCCTGCTGCCTGTGGCCCCGCGCGTCGACGCAGGTGTACGCCCCGGCCCGGACCGGCTGGCAAATGCGGTGGGTGCGTTTGATCGCCATGGTGGCAATGTGGTGATCGTCGATTTCGGCACGGCCACGAATTTTGATGTTGTGGCCGGGGATGGCGCCTATATCGGCGGTGTGATCGCGCCGGGGGTGAATCTGTCGCTGCAGGCTTTGCATCAGGGCGCGGCGGCGCTGCCGCATGTCGATATCACCCAGCCTGACAAGGTCATCGGCACCAACACGGTCGAATGTATCCAGTCGGGTGTGTTCTGGGGCTATATCGGGCTGGTCGAAGGCATTACGGCGCGGATCAAGGCGGAATATGGCCGGCCCATGACTGTGCTTGGCACAGGCGGGCTTGCGCCTTTGTTTGCGCAGGCCGAGAACCTGTTTGACAGGGTCGAGGATGATCTGACATTGCATGGCCTTCGCGTGATCCACGACTATAACAAATCAAGTGACACTCAGGAGCAGGCATGAACAAGGACCGGCTGATCTATCTGCCCCTCGGGGGCGCGGGCGAAGTGGGCATGAATGCCTATGTCTTCGGCTATGGAACCAAGGGGCGCGAGCGGCTGATCCTTGTCGATCTGGGCGTGACATTCTCGGATATGGACAGCTCGCCCGGCGTTGATCTGATCCTGCCCGACACAGCCTGGCTGGAAGAACGCCGCGACCGGCTGGAGGCGATCATCATCACCCACGCGCATGAAGATCACGTGGGCGCTGTCGGTCAGCTCTGGGACAAGCTGCAGGCCCCGGTCTATGCGCGCGATTTCACCGCGCGGATTGCGCGGCTGAAGATGCAGGATGCGGGCCATGATCCGCAGATCGTCAAGACAGTCGGCAAAGTGCCCGAAGCGCTGGAGCTTGGCCCCTTCCGCGTGCAGTTCGTGCCCGTTGCGCATTCGCTGCCCGAGGCATCGGGGCTGATCATCGATACGCCTGCGGGCCGGATCGTGCATACGGGCGATTTCAAATCCGACCTGACGCCGGGTGTGGGCGAGCCGCATGACCCGGAACTGCTGGCCGCCATCGGGCGCACCGGCGTCAAGGCGATGATCTGCGACAGCACCAATGTCATGAACACCCATGAGGGCCGGTCCGAGGCCACGCTGATCGAGCCCATCACGGATCTGATGCGCAACGCCAGGGGGCTGGTGGTGGCCACGACCTTTGCGTCGAATGTCGCTCGGCTGAAAACGCTGGCCGTGGCCGCGCAGGAAGCCGGGCGTTCGGTCTGCCTGATGGGTCGCGCGATGCTACGCATGACGCAGGTCGCCACGGAAGCAGGTATCCTCAAGGACATGCCGCCCACGGTCAGCCCGGAGGCCGCCAAGGACATTCCACGCGAAAACCTGCTCCTGATCGTGACCGGATCGCAGGGCGAGCGCCGCGCGGCCTCGGCGCAGCTGGCGCGCGGGAATTACATGGGGATGAGCATGAAAGAGGGCGATACGTTCCTGTTTTCCTCCATGACCATTCCGGGCAATGAGCGCGATGTGGGCCGCATCGTGAATGGTCTGTCGCAGATGGGGGTCGATGTGCTGGACAATGCCGGGCGGCTTTACCACGTTTCGGGCCATGCCAACCGGCCTGATCTGGAGGAAATGCAACGCCTGATCGACCCTGCGATGGTGATCCCGATGCATGGCGAACACAGAATGCTGCGCGAACATGCCAAACTGGCGCTGGCCAATGGGCGGCGCGCGCTGGTGGTGCCGAATGGCTCGGTCTGCGATCTGACCGGCGATGTGCCGGTTCTGGTCGATGAGGTCGAGACGGGCCGCATCTATCTGGACGGCGCGCGGCAGGTGGGCGCGATGGATGGGGTGATCCGCGACCGTATCCGCATGGCGCTTGGCGGGCATGTGTTTGTGACGCTGATCCTTGATGAAGAAAACGCAGCCCTTGGTGCACCCTGGGCCGAGATTGCCGGGCTGAAACCCGAGGGGCGCGGGGGCGAGGCGCTGAATGAGATCATCGAGGCCGAGCTGGAGGATTTCCTGTCGCGCGCAAGCCACAAGGTTCTGGCCGATGATGACAAGCTCAATGACGGGCTGCGCCGGGTGGTGCGGCAGGTGGTGATGGAAGAGCTGGGCAAGAAGCCGGAAGTCACGATTGTCGTCAGCCGTTTGCTGGATGAGTGAGCCGAGGGCGAAGGTGTAATGTCACAGGTCGGCCAGTGCGGATTGACCGGGTGGTGCTGGTCTCGGCCTTCGCGATGCTGCCACTGGCGGTGGTGTCGACGCTTCTGGGGGCGTGGATCATCAAGCGGATGCGGGCCGAGCTGTTCTATCCGCTGATGTATGGCATGATCGCGCTGGTGGGGGTGAAGCTGGTCTGGGATGCTGTGGGGGCGTTGGTGGGGTGAGG